>JASEGA010000003.1:0-84877 GCA_030018315.1 bacterium
TTTAATTTTAGCTCTAAATTCCTGAGAGAAAAAATCAGACTTGACACCATTATTTGGTTTAATAGTCAAAGTAACACCCTCATCTACCCACACATCGCCAAAGTTATATAAATATTACGTGGATTTTAGGTTTTTGCCAATTTTTTTACTTTTTCTGTAAGTTCGGAAAAGGCAGAGTGGTCCTCATTAGCAAGTAATGCTAACTCTTTACGATTAATTTTTATGTTTAATTTCTTAAGTCCATTCATAAATTGGCTATAGGGAATACCCTCTTCCCTACATTTTGCATTTATTTGAATGATGGCAAGCTGGCGTTGTTTCCTTTTTTTCTTCTTTCTATCTCTATATGCATGGGAAAGTGACTTCATAACTTGCAACCTTGCTGAGCGATATGAAGTACCCCTCTTACCCCAGTATCCCTTGGCAAGTTTAAGCCACTTCTTCCTACGCCGCCTTGTCTTTGGTCCACCTTTTGCCCTCGGCATTATACCTCCTACAAGTAAGGAAGACGCCTTCTAATCCTCTTCTCATCCCCTATACTTACAACTCCATGTCCCCTTAACCGGCGCTTCCTTTTCTTAGTCTTTCCAGTTAGTAAATGTGAATGAAACGCCCTTCTCCTCTTTATCTTCCCATGAGCGAACTGTTTAAACCTCTTTTTTGCTGTGCTACTTGTCTTTAACTTTGGCATCTCTACTCCTTTTGGGGACTAATAAAGCAGTTGCTATCTTGCCATCAATCGTTGGAGCCTGTTCTATAGTTGAGATTGAATCAAGAGATTTAGCAAAGTTCCATATCAACTCTTTGCCACGTTCAGCGTACATTATTTCTCTTCCCCTAAACTTAAGTCTTATTCTAACTTTATCGCCACGGGTAAGAAATTTTTCTGCATGCTTTAATTTTACTCTTATGTCTGCTTCTTGTGTTTCAAGTCCTAATTTTATTTCCTTTGTTTGCATCACCCTATGTTTATGCTTTTCACTCTTACTTTGTTCATATTTATACTTCCCATAATCCATTATCTTGCATACAGGTGGATATACATTTGGGACAAGCTCAACAAGGTCAAGTCCCTTTTCTGCTGCTATCCTTAGAGCTTCATCACGCGATACTACTCCAAGTTGCTTGCCGTCAGAATCTACAAGCCGTAACTTTGGAATCCGGATGCTTTCGTTTATCCTTAAATCTTTCAGTCTATAAAGTCTTGGCTTCAATTTTTTTATTTAATAAGTCAATAAAATTGCTGAGTTTAAATGAACCAATATCGCCTTCCACTCTTGCCCTTACTGAAACACTATTGGTAGACTCTTCTTTCTCACCTATTATCAAAATATAAGGAACCTTGTTTATAATTGCCTCCCTTATCTTATGTCCTATTTTATTAGGTCCTATATCAAGTTCAACTCTTATCTTATGCGCTTCAAGTTGTGCTAATACATTTTTAGCATAAGCTTCTACACCTTTGCTAACAGTTGCCACTACTACTTGTACAGGTGATAGCCATACTGGGAAAGCTCCTTTATAATGCTCAATTAGACAACCAAGAAATCTTTCAAGTGACCCAAGAACAGCTCTATGAATCATAATGACAGGATGTGGTTTGTTATCTTCACCTATATAACTTAAACCAAATCTTTGTGGTAAATTGAAGTCAAATTGAATTGTAGTCCCCTGCCACGGTCTCCCTAATGCATCTAAAAGCTTTATGTCTATTTTAGGACCGTAAAATACTGCCTCACCTTCAGCTCTTTTATAATTTAATCCTTTTAGTTTAAGCACTTTAGCTAATACTCTTTCTGCATGCTCCCAATCTTTATTTGAGCCGGCGTATTTTTTATCCATACCTTGCTCACCAACTGATAAATCAACTTGGTATTCACTAAATCCAAATGTCTTCATCATATACTGGGCGAGTTCTAAAACACCAATAAGTTCATCCATCACTTGGTCTTCTCTACAGAAAATATGAGCATCATCTTGTGTAAATCCTCTTACCCTTACTAATCCATGTAGGACACCAGACCTCTCATATCTATAAACAGTGCCTAATTCAGCATATCTTATTGGTAGCTCTTTATAGCTACGAATTTTAGACTTGTAAATTAATATATGATAAATACAGTTCATAGGTTTTAAAACATAATCTTCGTCACCAAATTTTAGGTTTGTCATATGTTCATAAAATTCATAATGACCAGAAGTATGCCATAAATTTGATTTTGCAATGTGTGGAGTAGAGACAAATTTGTATCCCCGTTTAATATGCTCCTCTTTCCAAAAATCTTCAATTACCCTTTTTACTATAGCGCCATTTGGATGCCAGCAGACAAGACCAGGACCTGCTTCATCAAAAATACTAAATAAATCAAGCTCTTTACCTAATTTCCTATGGTCTCTTAATTTTGCTTCCTCAATTCTTTTAATATGATTATCAAGCTCAGCTTGAGTTGGATAACTTACTCCGTATATACGCTGAAGCATTGGATTATTTTCATCCCCTCTCCAATATGCACCTGCTACTTTAAGCAACTTAAACGCCTTAATCTTACCAGTCGACGAAATATGCGGCCCAAGACAGAGGTCAGTAAAAGCACCATTAGAATAAATGGAGACGGTCCCGGATAACTCATTAATGAGCTCAATCTTGTAACTCTCACCTTGTGCCTTGAAGTAATCAATAGCCTCCGTTTTATTTAGCTCTTTCCTTGTAAATTTGTAATCAGCCTTTATTAGCTCTTTCATCTTTTTTTCAATTTTGTCTATATCTTCTGGAGTAAAAGGACGAGGAGCGTCAAAATCGTAATAAAAACCGTCCTCTATAGCCGGTCCTATACCTAATTTAACTTTAGGAAATAAGTCTTTAACTGCCTGTGCCATTATATGGGCAGTAGAGTGCCAATAAATTTTCTTACCCTCTTCATCTTTAAAAGTGACTGGCTTAACTACACTATTCTTATTAAGCATGTACGAGAGGTCTTTTAGCTCACCGTTTACATATGCAGCAATAGCATCGCTATCAGCTATCGCATCTGCTACTTTTGTACCCTTAGGATATTTTTTATCTTTCACCATCTTTAATTTATCCATGATGATGTTCTCGTTGTCTATCAAGGTATGCCTTTATCAATCTTAACACCACGTATTTTTGAGATAAACTCCCTCACCTCTTTTATCAAGCTCTCTACAATAAAAACATCTGCAGATTTAAAGTCTTCTCTTGCTTGTTTCAATGTATTTTCTATCTCTTTTCTCATTTATATGGGCACTAGAGGAGTTGAACCTCTGACCTCTACCATGTCAAGGTAGCGCGCTAACCTACTGCGCCAAGTGCCCAAAGCGGGCAACGGGACTTGAACCCGCGACCTCGAGCTTGGGAAGCTCGCACTCTACCAACTGAGTTATGCCCGCATATTCAATTTTCAATCTGCACTCAATATAATTAAAATCTACTTAATTGTCAAGAAATAATTTAGCTCATCACAAAAAGTATAGCAAATATAAGCTAATAGCTAATTAGGTGAAAGATAAAAAAAAGATAAAAACTTGACAAGGCGAAGAAGTAGTAGTAAATAATAGGTACATGAGAATTTGTCTTGTTTATACGAGCCTCATAGCATTGCTTGTTTTGGGATTTGTAGGACATGGGGTGGCGGGTCAACTTACTATAGGGGCAAAGGCTTCTATATACGACCCACCAGGGGAGGCTGGACCTACTCCTATGCTCGGAGCGTATGTAAGCTACAGTATTACTCAATATCTGAGTGCAGAAGGAGCAGTAGAATGGACGCAATATGATAATACTACTCTTATACCTATGACTGTTAATATGATGTATCATCCATTAGGCAAAAAAGTATTTGACCCATATATTGGGGGCGGAGGTGGATATTATTATGAAAAAACTGGTGATGATATAGAATCTACTATTGGGTGCCAGTCACTTATTGGACTTAAGTGGAACCCAACTCAGGACTTTGGGGTTAGTTTTGAAGCAAAGTATATTATACCAGATGTCAAAAAGCCAAGTAAAGGTGGCTTTTCTTATGGTGGAGCAATAACAGGGACAATGACAACGAGGCTTTAAGAGCTTGAATTCATACAAAGTAGTTCTACCCTATATCTTATCTCAATAAAATCATTATGCAAATTACAAAGATTGAAATCCAAAAAAGGAATCCAAACAGGCGCTCAATATATGTAGATGGTAAATTTGTAGCCGGTGTTGACATGGAAGTTATCATATCTCATAGACTAAAAGAGGGGATGGAAATTACAAAGAGTGAACTTGAGCGTATAATTTATGGAGAATCAAAAAGGAAAGGTAAAGAATATGCACTGAATTTACTCTCCTACAGGGCAAGGTCAAGTAAGGAGATTAAAGATAGACTGAAGAAAAAGGGATATGAACAGAGGTGTATAAGTGAAGTTATGGATGAGCTTGAGAAAGTTGGGCTTGTTAACGATATTGAATTTGCAAGAACATGGATTAGGGAACGCGGTAAATCAAGGGGTACTTTTAAGCTGATAAGTGAGCTAACAACAAAGGGAATTGCAAAAGAAGTAATAGACGAGGTATTATTAGAACGCAAGACTACAGACACTGAAGTTGCACAGAACTTAACTAAACACTGGATTAAGTCGCATAAATATTTAGATGAAAAAATACTTAAACGTAGATTATTTAATTTCTTATTAAGACGTGGTATAAGTTATGATACAATAAAAGAACTTGATATATTCAACCGCTAAAGACTTACTTCTACGATTCTATCTTTTAGAAAGTATAAATAGGATAATGTCTGCAACAAGGACTTGACTTTTTTTGATAAATTGAGATAATGTAATTATAGGAATCTAATTTGTAATCTGTAATTTGTAATTTGAAATTTATGAGATATGGGTACATATAGTAAGTTTGAAGAATTACCAGTATGGCAGAAGGCAAATGAACTGGTGACAGAAATTTACAAGGTTACTAATAATGAGGCTTTCAAAGTAGACTATGGCTTAAAAGAACAAATACGGAGAGCAGCTGTATCAATCTCCAGCAATATTGCTGAAGGTTTTGAGAGAGAGTCAAAGGAAGAATTTATCTACTTCCTTTATGTAGCGAGAGGGTCTGCAGGTGAAGTCCGTTCTCAACTATATGTGGCAAAAAATCTGGGTTATCTATTAGAAGAGGAGTTTAAACGAGTAAATACTCTATGTGAGTCAGTTTCAAAACAGATAAGTGGATTTATTGATTATTTAAAAAAGACCAGTATAAAAGGGCAGAAGTTTATTAGCCCAGGTGCAAAGGAGAGACAAAAGTTTTGGGAAGAGCTAAAAAAATACAGTAAAAAATGATTACATATTACAAATTACAGATTTACGGATTGGGATGTAAGGAATAGCAATCTAATTTGTAATCTGTAATTTGAAATTTATTACATATATGAACCGTAGATACGCTCCATATTATCTATCTTTCTTTGCCACGAAGCTTAGATAATTTGGTGGAAAAATACACAAAGTGACACAAGGATGTCAATTGAATTGTCTCGTGGAAGGATTTTCTGTATGGACTCATGCCCGTGTTCTTAAGGAGATTGGAAGAGATGAAGAAGGGAAGAAGATTGAGATTTTAATCGGTGCATTAGCAATGGAAGAATGGGGTATAGTACCTATTCCTAAAGAAAGGAGTTTGTTGAGTATTGAGTGGGTAAAATAGGGTGGGTATTATGGAAATTATCGTATATTTTACGGGTAGCATTTTCTTCATAGCTGCACTTCTGTTTGTATATTACACTTTCCGCAATGCATATATATTCAAAAAGGGGCTTGGTCATAAGGCAATGGCTGTGGGTGCTATTACTTCCATACTTTCACTTGTTCCATTCACTATAAACTACTTTAGCCCTACGAATTTGCCTATTATGGGCTTTTCTGGACTCTCTCTATGGGTAGCTGCTGCTTTTTTAATTACTGTTGGTGGCATTATAAGGGGGAGAGATATACAAAAAGTGCATAAGGCTCCTTTGTTGAATATAGTATTTATAATACTACCGAATAGTAAATTTTATTTTATAGGTATAGTTGCGCTTGTATTTATTGGGCTACCATTCAATGTAGTAAGTACATTTTTTGGTGCTGTCCAACTTGATTGGATGGATGTAGTCAATGTGAGTAGTTGGGCGTTTTGTTTTGTAAATTTAGTAATTGGTGAAGCAATACTTTATTATATTACAAGCCCAATAGAAATAGAAAAGACAATGAAAAGGGAGCGGCTTCCTCTTAAAGATGACATAGTTGCTACATTGATATATACTGATTTGATAAATAATTTTATATCAGCTTCTATGACAAGATGGAGTAGCCATATTGTTAATGATGTCTTAAGTGAATGGGTTATTAAGCATCCAGTGCTTTTTGACGGCTGTCATATAGATAATAAAATAGATGTATCCACTGTTCTAAAAAATTGTGGTAGAATTGATGGAACTGATAGATTAAATACAGTCTTAAAAGAGTTTTCATCTCTTTTATCTCATTTTGTTAAAATTTACAGTGCAGCCACATCGGCTACTTATGCCAATAAAGTGTTAGAAGATACCTTCATATCTATAAGAGAGTCGTACGGCAGGACCTCAGTAATCTTTGACATTCTGCGGTCGCTGCCTGATGGTGTTTTAGAAACTCATAAACTTGCCCTTTTAAGCAAAGAGGAATTAGAGTCAAAAGTTGAATCCCGCACCATAGAATTAAGGAATGCATTAGAAAAGTTGAGTAAAGAGAGGGAGACAGCTAAAAAATTAGCTGAATTGGAGCACCAAAGAGCAATGGAATTAAAGAAAGCAAATGAAGAAATTGAAAAGCAGAGGGAGTACTCAGATAGTATTATCAGGTCTATGATTGATACCCTGATTGTAGTAACTCCGGATGGTAAAATAAGGACAATTAACCGGGCGACTGAGGACCTTTTAGGGTATAAAGCTGATGAACTGGTTGGTAAACCAGTTGCTACTATTTTTGAAGAAGAAGAAATACCATTTAAGGGAACAAGGTTGAAGAAGTTATTAGAAAATGGGGCTATCACACAATATGCTATGACTTATAAAGCAAAGGATGGTGAAAAGATTCCAGTCAGTTTTTCTGGTTCAGTGATGCGAGATAAACAAGGTAATTTATTGGGCATTATTGGTATAGCACGAGATACACGTGAACTTAAGCGTTTTACAGAAAAGCTAATAGAGACGAGCAAGATGACTGCTTTAGGTCAATTTGTAGCTGGTGCTGCACATGAGATAAATAATCCGTTGAGTATAATAACTATGGCTACACAGAACTTACTCTCTAAGTTTAAAAAGGCATCACCTGAAGCACTTACCCAAAAAGAGCTCAATAACTTGATAGAGCACTTGGAAATGATAAACAGGCAGTGTATGAGATGCAGTGACATAACTCATAGCTTACTCACTTTTGCAGGTAGAGGAGAACAGATAGAAAAAGTTCCTATGAGTGTAAATAAAGTTATAGGAGAAGCACTCCGTATAATGGGTCATCAGTTACAACTCTCTAAAATTAAAATAATAGATAAAAGAAAGCCTCTGCCTAAGGTATTAGGTAATAGTTCACGATTAACTCAGGTTTTTATGAATTTAATCTTGAATGCACGTCAGTCTATGCCTAAGGGAGGAAACCTAATTATCAGGACATTTAAGATAGGAGATAAAATAAGGATTGAAATTACTGATACTGGTGAAGGTATTTCTAAAGAAAACTTAGATAGAGTATTTGAGCCATTTTTTACTACAAGGAAGACAGGAGAGGGGACTGGCCTTGGTCTATCCATTGCCTATTCTATCATTAAAGAGCATGGCGGTGATATAGAGATAGAAAGTAAATTAGGGAAGGGGACTAAAGTTATCATCACCTTACCAGTAATTCAGCCATAAAAATACGAATAGGATATTAATAGTTGATGATGAAGTTGACATTTTAAAGATGCTGTCTAACTACTTGAGAGATAAGGGCTATACAGTAACCACTTGTAGTAGTGGTCGTAAAGCCATTAATAGGGTAAAGAATGAATCACCCGACCTTGTCCTGATAGATATAAGGATGATAGGTCTGAGTGGTGTAGATACAATTAAGCAAATTGAGCGCATCTGCCCTAAAACGCAATTTATCATTATAACTGGCTATGCAATTACTGAAGATGTTGCCTCTCTATTAGAACAAAATAAAAGAGTGCATGGGTATCTGTTTAAGCCATTTGATTTAAATGAGCTGCTAAGCAGAATAAAAAATATACTATAAATTTTTGGGAAACTCCAGACATTTTCTCATTGACAACTATTATTAAGTGGGCTAACATAGTAATGTGAGGTAAAAACAGATGAATGAATTTACTGGTAAGGTACACAGTGACCCAAAGATTTGTAGTGGTAAGCCCTGTATTAAGGGGACACGCATTCCTGTCCATCTTATTCTTGACTTATTGGCTGCTGGTGAAAATTATGAAGGTATAAAGAGAGCATATCCTAATCTTAAAGATGATGACATTGAGGCCTGTATAAAATATGCTGCCTTCTTAGCCGATGAGGAAGCGGGTGTGATTGTATGAATATTATCGCTAACAAGAATGTATTTGAACCAATTATTGAGTTTCTAAAAACTGAGGGTCATAATGTAATAAATGTCAGGGGTACATCTCTTTCAGGTGCTTCAGATGACGAGATATATAAATTAGCTGTCAAAGATAAGCTTATTATTCTCACTATGGATAAAGACTTTGAGCGCATTGTTAGATTTTCGCCTGAGTGCTGTGGTAATAGTAGTTAAGCTTTACAGGATGTTAGTAGATAAAGCTACAGATATATTTAAACGATACTTTAAATCTATGAGTGAGGATGAGATAACTGGGCGGCTTGTGATTATAACCAAGGACGGTATACGATTTAGGACTTTAAAAGAAATAACGGAATAAGAACATAAATAGAATACAGGAAACAGAATCCTCTTGTCCACTGTATCTTAAATTTTGGGCTTCGAACTTGACATTTGGATTTGTAGAATTTATTTACAATTTTTGTCACTATTGTGAATAATACAAGATACTAATTACTACTTAAAACTACATCACACTGTCCCAATAATCCTATAATTTACTGACAAAATTTGTCACTTTCAGGGTGTAGGGGTTTGATTAATCAGACCCATACAAAATTAAAATTTTTGTTTGTAGGAATAGAGTTACGAAATTTTCTAAACTTACTGACACAAGATTTGCTGTAATATTTGATAAAGGAGGTGAATAGAGATGGCTGTAGAGAAGGCAATAGCGTCTTCGAGCTTAGTCGAGGTTGTCGACAGAATCCTGGATAAGGGTATAGTCATCGATGCCTGGGTCAGGATTTCATTAGTAGGTATCGAGCTACTTGCCATTGAAGCCAGGGTAGTAATAGCTTCTGTTGAGACCTGGCTAAAGTATGCTGAAGCAGTAGGTCTATTACCAGCAGAGGCAGCATAAGAGGTATCACCTCAAGCTCGAGACAAGCGGAATTTGGCAACCTCTCTACTGACAGGTAGAGATGCCCTTTGAGTGTACAAAAGTGCTTGTGCCCTTTTGTAGACCCAAGTGTGGTAAGAGCTTAAAGTGCATCTTCTGCCAAATATATAATATAAGCTAAAGCAAATGAGAAAGATACTAAAAAGTTCCTCCGATGAATCGGAGGTAGGGGTTGGTCATCCGACCCGTATGGCCGAGGAAGGTATCCCTGCCATAAGGAGGTAAAAATGGATAGGAGGGCGGATGATATAAGGAATCTTGCTTCAGAGATGGCGGCTTCATATGAGGAGCGAAAGAAGGGGGTTGCCGATCTTATACAGGGGTTTAGGGCTGATAATGAAGCAGCGGCTAAGGAGTGGAGGAATCTGAGAACTCTCATGGCAAGAACGAAAGCAGGTAAGGTTGTAGGGGTGAAGCCAAAGGTAGCGAAGCCACCTGTCCCGGAAGCTGTCGGGATAGAAGATAGGATTTTGGATGTAGTTAAAAATAGACCCGGAATAACACTCAAAGAGATAGGCGATGCTTTAGGATTACACTTTGTAAGGATAGCAGCTGATACTAAGTCACTTGTTGAATCAGGCAAGCTTAGGAAGGAAGGCAAGTTATACTATTTGAGGAAGTAAAAAGATAATGGGGAGACAAAGATAAATTGGTCCGCTTTTATCTTTGTTTCCCCTATTTAGGCTAGGAGGAGTGTGTCCAAAAACTTAAAAATCACCGCCAGGAGGGTGTTTTCAGATAGTCGGCTAGTTAGATAGGTGGGGAGATAATTATTTATGGCTCAAGACATACGCAGTGTAGTTGATGATATAATTACAACTTATGAACTAAGGATAAAGGAGATAGGTGATAAATTAAAAGAAAAGGGAACTCAACTTATTGACTACTTTAGAAACGAGCGTACTAATCTAACTCATGAGTTAGAATCTATATTAGCAAAAAAAATCATTTACGTAAAAAAGACTTTAGATTAATGATGCAAGATATTGAATCATATCAAATGGAGAGAGAAGCTAAACTAAAGCAACTTATTGGAAGCATTAAGGGAGATGAAGTTAGACGAATTCAACGTCTAAGGGAAGCGATTGCAATAAACCCGAACCCTAAAGCTATTGATATAATAGCATCTCCAGGAAAAGAGAAGTTAGTTAAAGAGGAGCTTGGCGAGTTTGAGAAAGAGAGAGAAGAGCTTTGCCTTAATTTAAAGCGACTGTTAGAAAAGGCTGATTCCTTAAATATAAAGGATTTTAAAAAGACATTGAAGAAACTGAAAGCTAAAAAGAATGAAACTGAGTTTAAAGAAATGACCAAGAGCATTTTATTTGAACAGCAAAAATTGCAAAAAAAGGTATCTATTATTTTATTGATAAACCATTTGGGGTAGAAAAAATAACAAAGGCTATAAAAAGGTACCTTAATAAGAGAGCAAGATTTTTTAGTTAACCCGCCTACGCAGGTAAATTGATAAGTGAGAAAACTAATCTATGTCCCTATCATTCATAGTGAGGATGATATGGGCTCATTAGCTGAGTTTATGAAGAAAGAATATAAGAGAAAGTATAGCCGACAAAAATGGGAAGAACATACTAAAGCTATAAAAGAGATATGGAATAAGATTAGAGAAAAAGTTATTGGGCTTGACTTAGAATGGCAGAAAGTTAGAATATATCAAGATGGTTTACCTGTGAATGGTAAAGAGCAGTTTATTGTTAAGACATTAGCTGAAAAGGGTAATCTGAACTACAAACTTATTTTGGAGTTAGTCAAAAAGGGTGCTAGAATAGAAGGGACAGAAGATATGGAGCTTCTTAAGGCTGAATACGCTAATATATTAAGAATTGCACAAGCTAAAAATATAACTGAGAGAGATAGATTAATTGAACAATGTAATCAGGTAGCTAGTGATTTACTGGTGAAGAGAGACAGATTTATTGCAAACAGGATAAACGAAACTTTAAAAGAAGGTGAGACAGGCATACTATTTTTGGGTATGATGCATCAGGTGCATAAGTTAATTCCGAGAGACATTGTTCTTACATATCCATTAAGTGGATGACAGAGATTTTTTCTGGCGGCACCGGGATTTGAACCCGGGTCTTATGGCTGAGAACCATATGTCCTAGACCGGACTAGACGATGCCGCCGTTATCATTGATGTAAACTGAAATCAGTCTCAGCCAGATTCAGTCTATCTCAATGATTAAATATCAAAAATGGCCTCAACAAAGCCTAAATCTGTGTTAATCTGTGGCTCCACTCTTTTTTATTCTTTTCTTAATTTCCTGTTCAAAGCCTAAATCCCCAGGAGTGTAATATTTACTACCCTTAAGTTTTTCTGGTAAATAGCTTTCCTTAACCCAGTGATTTTTGTAACTATGTGGATACTTGTACCCTTTACCATAACCTATGTTACGCATAAGTTTGGTTACAGGATTCCTTAAATGTAAAGGAACTGGGAGTGAGCCGTATTTTTTCACATCCTCTAATGCATGTCTGTAGGCAATGAGTGCAGTATTGCTTTTTGGTGCAGTTGCAAGATAGATTGTTGACTGTGCCAAAGGTAAAAAGCCTTCTGGCATACCTACAAGTTCAATTGCTGACTTACATGAAGTAGCAACCACAAGTGCTTGCGGGTCTGCATTTCCTATGTCCTCAGATGCAAAAATTACTAACCTACGTACAATAAATATAGGGTCTTCACCGGACTCTATCATCCTTGCTAACCAGTAAAGGGCAGCGTCGGGATCACTACCACGTAAGCTTTTTATGAATGCAGATATTAAATTATAATGCTCTTCACCCTTTTTGTCATAAAGTAAAGGACATTCTTGGATAGCTCTCTTAATTGCAGATAAGGTTACATTCTTTTTTCCATTCTTTGGGGCAGTTGTGAGTGCGACAAATTCAAGAATGTTTAATGCAACACGTGTATCACCATCGGCTACACGAGATAAGTATTCTTTTGTTGATTCTTTAATTTCTAAGTTATGTTCTTTTAGCCCCTCATCAAGTTTAATAGCTCTATTAATAATTTTGATTATCTCATGCTCACTTAGCTTTTTAAATATGTATACAGTGGTACGGGATAGAAGTGGTGGTATTAGTTCAAATGATGGGTTCTCTGTAGTTGCCCCTATTAAAATGATTGTCCCATCCTCAACATATGGCAGGAAAGCATCTTGTTGCGCTTTATTGAAGCGATGTATCTCGTCAATAAATAATATTGTCCGCTTCCCCTGACCTCTATAAAGTTTTGCCTCACGTGATACTCTTCGCACATCGTCTATACCAGAGAGAACAGCGCTGAAGCTTACAAATCTGTAATCTCTCAATTTTGCAATAATTCGTGCAAGAGTAGTCTTGCCACTTCCGGGTGGACCCCAGAAAACCATACTCGGTATCTCACCTCTCTCAATTGCTTTTCTTATAGGACCATTTGGGCCTACAAGATGGGATTGACCAACAAATTCAGTTAGAGTCTGTGGTCTTACGCGGTCAGCTAATGGGGAGCCAACAGATTGGAATTTTTCAAAAAGGTTCATTAGATTATTCGCTTAGCTCAGAATGACAGTGTATGTATTTTATACGAATGGCTCTCTTACATGCTTTATTTGGGACCAGGTCAAGACTGGCCCATCTTTACACACATATAGCTCACCTACACGACAGTGGTTACATTGACCTAATCCACATGACATATTTCTTTCCATTGATAAATATAAATCAGCACCTGAAAAGCCAGCCTCAAGTAATCTTTTAGTTACAAATTTCATCATTATTGGTGGCCCGCATACTATAGCAACTGAGTTATTAAAATCAACTGGTATCTCATCAAGAATTACGGTTACAACACCAACCCTACCATTCCAAGTTTCATCCCCTACATCCACTGTGAGTAAGATGTCAACATTTTCAAGTTTATCCCATTTGGGTAAAAATTGTTTATATACAATATCTTTAGGACTCCTCGCCCCATATCTTATATATATTTTTTTGTAGTCATTAATATTATGTACAAGTGCTAAAAATAGCGACCTTAGTGGCGCAAATCCTACACCACCACCTACAATAAATACTTCTTTTCCTCTAAACTTTTCAAGTGGATACCTTTTTCCATAAGGACCACGAATGCCAACTAAATCACCTGGTTTCAAGTTAAAAAGTGCAGTAGTTACCCTACCAACTTTCATAATAGTGAATTCCAATTTATCGTTATCAAATGGTGATGATGAAGGTGTAAACGGAGCCTCACCAACTCCAGGGACAGTGAGTTCAGCAAATTGACCTGCCTCAAAATTTATCGGCTTCGGAGATATAGTAAAAGTTTTTATCCCCGGACTCTCTTCTACAATCTCAGTTAATCTACAGGGCAGTGATTCGTAAGGATTTATAATAGTCATAATTTTACAACTTTAATAGTATTTTCCTTATATCTATTTTCCCCATACAGCCTGAGATACATCTACCACACCCTGTGCAAGCAAAGAAGCCGTGATACTTATAAAAATAATTAAATTTGCACTCAAATCTGTTCTTAAACCTTGAAGTAAAGTCTGGCATCGGATTAGCTCCACCTCCAACTCTTGCATAAGCAGCATAGTAGCAAGCATCCCAGATTCGGACACGCTCATTCGACGGTTCATCGTAAAGTAGGAAGCAGTAACAGGTAGGACAACACATTAAACAGCCACAACATTCAACACAACCAGAAGCCTCAGATAGGCAGAATTTTTGCTCATTGACATTGACTCTTTCATATAAGTCTTCTTTAAACCTATCTGGATTAATTTCTTTCAACTTATCAAGTGCTTTTTTTCGAGAAGCTTCCCTTTGTTCCAAATCTTCAGGAGATGTGTTTTCAAACCATATTTTGTTTTCCTCTATAATGGCTTCACCTTTTGGTGAAAGTGGTTCAATCACATATCCACTTCTAACAGGAGTTACGTTTAAATCAGCACCTTCATCAACCCATGGATTAAGTCCTAACAAGTTACAAAAACAAGTAGGCTCTGGTTGTGGGCAATCTGCTGAAATTAGGATTGTAGTTTCCCTCCTTTTCTTATAGAATGGGTCAACAAATTCAGAATCAAGGAAGACTTTATCGTATACCTCAATAGCTTTCAAGTCGCAACGCTTAATTCCTACAATTGCCTGTGGCTTTATTCCCTTTTCCAATGGCTTATCAAATGAGGCTACAGACTCTATTGGTTTAAATAGAAAGTGCTTCACTGGCTCTACTGTCCGAATATGCTCGAAGCTAATTGTAGAAGTATCCTCTGAACTAAACCTGTGAAAGTGTGGTCTTTCCTGTTCAATAGTAGGGATAAAGACTTCATACTTTTCTATAAGCCGCAAGAGGAGGGGTACAAATTTATCCAGAGGCAAGAAATACGTCTCCATATTATTTTAAATGCCTCATTTTAATTTGAGTGCAGGTGTGTTTAAAACAATTTCTTTTAGATTTTGTGCAAAGTTAGTCTTTGAAAGTTTACCTACATTTCCTATTGAGGCTTCAAGTCCTTCATCAAAATCTATCTCACCAAGTAGAGGGATATTGAATTTTTTTATTTGTAGGGATAATTCATGAATTGTCCTTACAGGCTTCATGTTCTCAATAACCCCAATAATCTCGACCTGTCTTGCCTCTTTAAGCATTTTTATCACCTTTTTGACAGTCTCCATCGTCACTTTAGACGGTGTAGCTATTATAATGAATTCAGCTCTTTTTATCAACCGAATTACATCTAATGTTGCATCCCCAATACCCGGTGGCATATCAATAATTAGAAAATCTAATAAACCCCACCGTGTGATACTTAGCAATTCTATCATTGCATTTGAAATATCAATGCCTCTCAGTGGCGAAGGCTTATCAGCAGCATAATAAATGATAGATATAAACTTAATGCCATAAATTTCAGGTGGTATAACTCCTTTATCTTCTTTTGGATAAATTCCTCTTATTCCTAATATTATATCAATAGATGGACTACAAAAATCCAAATCCAGTAGCCCAACTTTGTATCCTAATTCTGTCAAAGTCAATGCTAAAGTAGATGCAATTAAACTCTTACCAATACCACCTTTACCACCTGAGACAGCAATTAACCTCTTTATATTTCGTAATCTTTCATCAATTATATTTAAGCGCGGATCCATAATCATTATTGTATGGACACGGCACGCCGTGTCCATACAACTATTTTGTTCCTTCAATAGACTCTATAAAGATACCTCGTCCTTTTATAAATTCAAAGTCAGGACTACCACATTTAGGGCACTTAATATAGGCATGTGCGACTTCGGGGACAAAATGTATTGATTCGGATTCTTCATCATTTAATTCCATATCACCAAAAGCCCAATTATGTTCACAGACTCTACATTTTAAAATAGCTTTTTCTGTTCCGATCTCTATTTTTGCTTTTCTAAGTGGAGTAGGAGTTTGATTAATCAAACCTCTACATTGGACAATTTCCTTTAGAGCAAATCTAAATATCTCCGTATCTATTTGCTGTAATTCGCCCATCTTAATTTTAATCTTATCAATCCTTTTAAGTTTTTCTTTTTCTGCTACCCCAAGTGCAGTAGAAACAACTGCCTCTGCTAATGCCCATTCATGCATATTGAGTCTTTGTAGGGGTTTGATTAATCAAACCCCTACAATAATGATTCAGTCTACATCAATGCTTATGTTTCTTAAGTGCTTCTTCTACCAATTTTATAGCACAGTATTTGCCACACATTGTACAGACATCAGGCTCCTTTGGGCTACGTTCTTTACGCACTTTGCGTAAGAACTCAGGGTCTATTGCAAGCTCTATTTGCTTCTTCCAGTCGAGCTTTTTCCTTGCCTTAGACATTTTGAGGTCCCATTCCATAGCTCCTTTTACTCCCTTCACAATATCACCTGCATGGCCGGCAATCCTCGTTGCTATCACACCACGCCTTACTTCATCAAGTATAGGCAGTCCAGCATGCTCAGCCGGTGTCACATAGCATAGAAAATCTGCCCCTGCAGCTGCTGCTATTGCACCACCTATTGCTGATGTTATCTCATCGTATCCGGGTGCTATATCTGTGACTACTGGACCCAGAACATAAAATGGGGCATTGTGACATAACTTTTTTTCAAGTAATACATTTGATTCAACTTCGTTGATAGGAATATGGCCAGGTCCCTCTATCATGACTTGTACTCCTTTGGAGTTAGCTCTCTCTTTAAGTTCACCAAGTGTAACCAGTTCATGAATTTGAGTTCTATCAGTAGAGTCAGCAATTGAACCCGGTCTAAACCCATCCCCAAGCGATAAAGTGAGGTCATACTTGTATGCAATATTAAGCAATCTATCAAAATATTCGTAAAGTGGATTCTCTTTATTATTTGCCAGCATCCATGTTAATAGGAATGCACCTCCTCTTGAGACCACATCCATAACCCTGCCCTCATACTTTAGCTTCTCAAATGCAGATAGAGTAACACCACAGTGGACGGTAACGAAGTCAACTCCATCTCTTGCATGTCGTTCTATGGTATCAAATATATCATCCGGTGTCATAAATATTATTCCACCTTTCTTTTGGGCTGTCTCAATAGCTGCTTCATATATAGGGACTGTACCAAGTGGTCCTTTGAAACTTTTTCTTATAAGTCTCCTGAATTCTTTAAGGTCGCCACCAGTTGACAAATCCATAATTGTATCGGCACCCGCTTCCTCCGATATTTTTGCCTTCAGTTCTTCAAGCTTAAGGTCTGCACAATCTGGTGAGCTACCAATATTTGCGTTTACTTTTGTTCGTAACCCCTTGCCTATCCCGACAGGACGCGCTAATTGGTAGTTTGAATTACATGGGATAACAATTTCACCATTAGCTACACCATGAATTATCGCCTCTTTTGTAACACTCTCATCGAGTGCCACCTTTTCCATCTCAGGTGTAGTCTTACCAAGTCTTGCATGTTCAAATTGAGTCATAATTAAATTATAAATGAAAAAGTTGCATCCAAATACCAGATATAATGGGGACAGACAGATTATCGTCAATTTTAATTGAGATTAATTCAACTAAAGTAGCAACTACTGCACCGATAAATATGATTGTCAAATTAAGTGATACTCTTGGTGAATTTAATAGAATAAGTCCAATTATAAGGCAAGCAATAAAGAATGCTAAACTGCCTTCAACACTTTTTTTGCCACCAAAAAATTTAGTTCTACCATATTTCACTCCTACAATCCCTGATGCAGCATCTCCAAATGCATTAAAAAGTAAAGCAGCGATAGCAATACCACTGCTGAAGAAAACAATAGGAATAAGTGAACCTATCAGAAAACAAGACTCACCAAGAATCTTACCGGGCTGTTTCTTGAAAATCTTACCATACCACCTTGATGTTATGTAGGGCCAGAGACCTGGGTGTTTGTGGCGTTCTACTTCAAGAATGATTATAAGGATAAGGAAAAAGATAATTATACCTATAGGAATAAATTTGACACCCGGAAATTTACCCATAGGGATAGGGTTTCGTGAGACAAAGTAATAGACAACCGGAAATATGCAGCCCATCACTAATCTATACCCTTTTCTTATCAAAATAGACATTATAAACTATTAGGCTTAAGTTTTCTCTTTTCTTGCATTTCCTTAATTGTTGGTATATTAGCAATTATAGCCACAATTAAAAATACAATGATAAATGGAGTAAGCCATATTCTTTGGGCCCAGTATATCCACACTATTAAGCTAAACACAACTGCAAATGTGGTTATTATCACCTTCGGGTCTCGTGGTTTCCTTTGAACAAAAAAATAAGCAGCTACGGCAATAGGTAATATCTTGGGTATAAGGTAAAAGAATACACCACCAGAAGTAGATACTCCTCTCCCTCCTTTAAATTTATTGAAGAGCGGCCAACAGTGGCCACAAAATGCAGCTATCCCAGTAAGACCTACAAAAAATGAGTGTAGGGGCGAGGTAACCTCGCCCCTACTAATTATAATCCATCTCCCTGTGAGCATTTTTGCACTTATAAGCATAGCAATAGCACCCTTAGCAGTATCAAGTAACCACACAAGAACTCCATAGGGCTTACCAACTTCACGAAGCACATTGGCAGCACCAGGATTTTTTGTCCCCACCTCCATGATATTAATTCCTTTTACAAGTTTACTTATGGGTATCGCAAATAGAATTGACCCAATAATATACCCAATTATAATGCTCAAAAATTCCATCTAAAAAGCAAATGTAACAAGTGACAGCGAATAAGACGAATACTTTTCCGTAGGATTCTGCGAAAATCTCATTCCACCTATTTATTTTTCTGCTTTGGGTAACATTCCCTCTGGAGACGGCTGACTCTTGGATTCGTGACTACGGGGTGTGAAAATAGGAGTAGTTGACTTTATTAGCTGTTTAGCTTCTGTAGCCGCCTTTTCACTCGAGGTATCGCCTCTCATTTTGCAGTTACCATCAAATATTACCCCTTCTTCTATTACAAGTTGTTTACATCTCATATCTCCTATGAGGATTGAGCCAGATTTAAACTCAAGCCTCCCATTTGCAAAGAGGTTGCCATTTATTTTACCACCTATTAAGCCATCTTTTGTATGTATTTCGCCATTGACTATGCCAGATTTACCTATGATGATGGACTCTGTAATCTCTATGTTGCCATCAACTATACCATCTATATGAATGCTGCCCTCCACTTTTAGCTTCCCGTTAATTGAAGTCCCCTTGCCTATAATATTTGTGATTACAGCTTTTGGTTCCCTCATACGACCTCCTATTTAATTAAATAACGCTCAGGGTTCTGAGGTACCCTATTTAACTGCACCTCATAATGAAGATGAGGTGCAAAACTCTTCCCCGTTGTCCCCACAAATCCTATTAAGTCACCACGGCTAATCTTACTACTATTTTCTACATTTACTCTTGCAAGATGTCCATATACTGTAGTAAATCCATTATCATTTGTAACCTCAACTAAATTACCAAGCGATTCATCAAACCCAACAAATTCAACAACTCCATCCATTGTTGCAAATACTGGAGTCCCAAATGGAGCAGCAAAATCAATGCCAGGATGTTCAGGTGAAAATCTCCTTGTTATCCACCCCTTCACAGGATAAATTGACGGGATTAACCTTTGCTCTTTTGCAGCTTCTTCAAGAATAGTTTTAACTTCATCATCCGCCTCAGATGAAGGGTTTGAATACAATTCCTGCCTATTAGCAGAGGGGTCTAACGTAAATTGGGCTGTTAGTCTTTCCTCAGTTAAGTTTTGAGTTGTTTCAGTATGCTCAATACCAAGCATATTTGCTATTTTAACAGTCTTAAGTTTGAACTCGTTAAACTCACGCTCAAATGCAATTAGTTTCTCATACTCTTTACGAAGTTTTTGGTTCTCATCCTTTAAAGCTTTTATTTCCAAACTCTTCTTGAGTATATTCCCATATTCAAAAATTAGCCACCCCGCACCACCAAATATACAAATAAATATACCACATAATATCCAAGCAACAAGCTGTGAAATCGTATAAGTTTTTGTCCTGCCACCAGAACTTGAAACTATAAGAATAGAAAATCGCCTACGCATCCGGAACTCCAGGTGGGCCACGCATACACTCTGATAGGTTAACCAGCTTTTTTACATAAT
The DNA here is from genome assembly GCA_030018315.1 of bacterium. NCBI lineage: Bacteria > bacterium. Next base: position 20,214 of record JASEGA010000003.1, read on the forward strand.
TAATTAACCTACCATTTGTACCCAATTCTTTTGCTATTTCACTTTCTTTTAACCCACCATTAAGCCCAACTAATATAAGGTCAAGCTTTTCATAACTTAACCCAAGTGCCAATTCATCTTCTATTCCAGGGATAAGGTCAGGGACTGAAGGCTTCTCAATAACTAATTTAGGCACTCCTATAAATTCTGAAAGCCTTCTAATCTGTGTCTTGTAAAGATTTAAGATTGGCATAATATCAGCTGCACTATCCCCATATTTAACAAAAAAACCTGTAAGGTTTTCTGTCCGATTTGCAGTCCCCATAACCAAGTAGTTTAATTGTTCACCATAATAATAGAGGTAAACCATCCTTACCCTATGCTTTATTCTATAGTATGCTTGAATTTTACGTTGCCAATTGAACTTCGTTCCTTTTAACCCTCCTATAAATGGGGAGAAACTCTTTGGAAAAAGTGAATACCCAAATTTTACTAATTTAGCTACTTTATCACGTTTTGAGAAAGTATCTTTAGGAATGATATCGTATATCCCAAAAGCATCAAGCACAGGTGTTATATCAATAGTCTTTGTGCGTATCCCATAAGTTTGGGCAACAAGTTTAGCATCCTCTTCACTCTTTGGGTCGCTATCCTGGTCCGGCATAATAAGTCCAAATACATTTGAAGCACCAAGTGCCATCACCGAAAGCCCACAAACACAAGCTGAATCAATTCCACCAGAAAGCCCAATGATAGCACCATTTGTTTGAAATCTGTTAGCACTCTCTTTCATAAATGAGGATATCTTATACGCAGCATATTCTGGGTCAAAATCAATTTGCTCCCTTAATCCCATTATTTTATAATCATTGAGATAGACTGAATATCCATGATTATCTGTCTACATCAATGACATATTCACTTCAGTTTACATCAATGCCATAAATTGTCAAGAAAATAAAAAACGCCACTCCTTTTAGACTAATGTCTCATTGCGAGGATGAGTGCGATCGCCACTATCGCTGCTGTCTCTGTACGTAGCCTCCTTTTACCAAGTGATACTGGAATTACATTGTCCATTTTAGCAAGTCCTATCTCTTCTTCTGTAAACCCGCCTTCAGGTCCAATAAAGATTGCAATGCTATTTTCTTCTTTGCCGCTCCGGATGCGGCGCTTAATTACATCCTTTATATGAGTTATATTTTCCTTCTCATGTGCGATAAGTGATAAATCAAATTGGGTTAAGTTCTTTACGGCTTCATCAAAGCTTATTATTCTATCTATTACTGGCAAAATTGTCCCCTTGGATTGCTTCATTGCACTTATTGCAATTTTATTCCAGCGACTTAGCTTTAATTTTTCACTCTTTGGTATAGATACGGAGTGTATTGTAGTTATAGGCACTATTCTGTAGATTCCTAATTCAGTTGTCTTTTCTACAATTATATCCATTCTTCTACCTTTTGGGATTGCTTGAAATAAAGTTACCTTGCATCGCGGGTCACAGCAGCCTTCTTTTTTATCTAATATAGAACAAATTATATCATTCTCCTTATAATCTTTTATAGCCACGATATACTCAAAGCCTACACCATCTACTACTTTTATCTTATCCCCTATCCTATAGCGTAACACATTTTTTATATGATGCGATTCCTCATCAGATATTATCAAATGGGCGGCAAAAATATTTTGAGGCGGTGTATAAAAGTAATAATCCATCCTGTTAGACTCTTAGACTTTTAGACTGTTTTAGTAGCCCCATATTTCATGCAGGTAAGTTGACCTCCTGCATCTCGGGCATAGTAATCTAAGATGACCTGACCTGTAAGGGGACACTTTCAGGTGAGATGGAGGAGCTTCCCCGATAAATCGGGGTTCAATTGTACCTAATTCTTTGCTTAGTATAAGCCATAGAGTTGGGTTATCATATGCCAACTCCCCTAACTTTTTAGCAATCCATTTGAGCTGTGTTTTTGGAGCTATGACCTCACCACACTCATCGCATAAAATAAGCTCAAACTCAGTTTTAGTTTCATACCCATCTTTTGTAAGCTGTGCAATGTCATATTCCTGAGTATGCTTAAGTGCATCAGTCGGACAGTAGTCAACACATTGACCACAATAAATGCAACGTTCCTGATGGTAGATTAGCGTACGTATTCTTTTATCTTTATCATCCTGTACTTCTCTTGCCTTTGATGGACAAACTTCAACACAGGCACTACAACCAATACACTTTACCTCATCAATTGCCATTATGCCCCTAAACTTAGCGGCTGCCGGTGAAGGTGCATATGGAAATTTAACAGTATAGGGTCCTTTGACAAGCGCCCTTATCGCCTCACCTAATTCCCTAATTTTAGGTCTTTTCATATCACTCTTTACACACTCAGACTTTTAGACTGTTTTTCCTCTTTAATTCTTCTGTTTTTTCCCATGATAGCTTTAATAGCTCCTTGCCTGATAATTTTTTCCCTTTATAATAAGCAGTAGCCATCCGTTCTGTACAACAATAACATGGGTCAACTGATGCAAGCACCAATACAGCGTCTGAAATAGTATAGCCTTTGACAGCTACCTCATTAGATGGCACATTCATATAACTTGGGGCACGTACCTTATATCTAACTGGTATATTTGAACCATCTGAACGTACATAATGAAATACCTCCCCTCTCGGCGCCTCTGCCCTGCCAATCCCTTCACCAGGAGGTATGTCTTCAACTCTTGTTTGTATCTCACCATGGGGCATCCTTTTCAAGCATTCTCTTATTATCTTTATGGATTCAATGCATTCCAAAAGTCTGACCTTTGCCTTAGCAAGTAAATCGCCTTCTTCAAACACTATAATATTCCATGGAATAAGGTCATAAGCTGCATATGGGTCATCTTTACGTACATCAATGGCAAGCCCAGAACCACGCGCTGTAGGACCTACAGCTCCGTATCTGATAGCCTCCTCTTTGGTTAGGACTCCTACTCCTTCAAGCCTACCTGCTATTACAGGGTCATCCAGAATAGCCTTTATAAACATATCAGTCTTAGATTCAAGCAGGTTCATAACCTTATCAATCTCCTGCATATCTTTATCCTCAATATCACGCCTTACCCCTCCTACTTTCATCATCGCATAATGGTTACGGTTACCTGTAATTAATTCAAACAGCTGTAGAATAGGCTCACGATAGCGCCAAAACCACATCCATACAGTATTGTAGCCCATAAAGTGGCCAGCCAAACCTACCCATAAGAAATGTGAATGAATACGCTCAAGTTCAGCAATTATTGTGCGTATATATTTAGCACGCTCAGGTATCTCAATATGGGCTAGGTCTTCTACTGCCTGAACACATGCAATAGGATGAGAATTTGAACATATACCACATATCCTTTCTACAAGGAATGGGATTTGTTCATATGTCATCTTCTGTGCTAGGTATTCATGACCACGATGATTGTATCCTATGTTTATCTCCAGTCCAGTTACTTTTTCACCTTCAACCTCAAGTTTGAAGAATTCAGGCTCATCTTGGAGTGGGTGATACGGACCTACAGGTATAATAGTCTTCATTCTCCTCTCCTCAACGGATATCTGCTACTTTGCCACTCTTCTGCAGTCAGTAACGGTTTCAAATTAGGATGACCTTCAAAATTGACCCCCAATAGCTCATGTATTTCACGCTCAATCCAATTAGCAGCCGGTAAGAATGTAGCAAGTGAGTCTATTTTTAACTCATCCTTTGGAACAATTACACGTATCGAATAAATAACTCCAAAGGAATCAAGTGAAAAGTGGTACAAAAGCTCAACCCCCCTCCTTGTATCAGTTCCAGTTACTGTAGATAGGCGCATCCCCTTTTCTTCATACAAAAAATGAGCCATATCAGTAATTTTCTTCCTATCAATCTCAATATAAACACGCCTGGGAGAATGGGGAAGCCAACTCAAGACTTCAAATTTTCCTCTAATTTCCTTTTCTAACTCATCCATTATCATTTAGACTTTTAGACTCTTAGACTTTTAGACTGTTTTTCCACTTCATAACTTACTCAACACTTTGACAATACCCATGATTATAGCCTCAGGTTTAGGTGGACATCCCGGAATATATGCGGCTACTGGCAAGTATTTGTCATATGGACCTACTATATTATACGAACCACAAAATATACCACCAGAACAGGCGCAACTGCCAACTGCAATCACTAAACAAGGTTTAGGTGTTTGTTCGTAAATCCTTAAAACTCTCTCTTTTGCCTTTAGGTTAAGTGCCCCTACTACAAGCAACACATCTGCATGACGAGCTGAGCCAACAAGTCTTATCCCAAAACGCTCAAGGTCATATCTTGGAGTCAGTGCATCAAGTATCTCAATATCACAATTGTTGCATGAACCACTTGATACATGGAATACCCATATCGACTTCTTTAAAGCCCAGCTCATCTTCTCCTCAAGAACGGGAGACGAGACACAAATTTTCTCCCAACCTCAATTTTTTCAATCTCCTCATCAGTCAAAAATTTCAATGCACCAGAGACACAGGTTGCAACACACCTAGGCCCATCTTCTCTATCTTTACATAGGTCGCACTTTTGTGCCAAGTGTCGTATAAGTGGTGAATCTAATACTCCGAACGGGCATGCATATATACAAGAACCGCATCCTATACAAAGGAAGCTGGCACGCCTCACAATACCAGTTTTATCATCTTTTGTAATTGCTTCTTGAGGACAAGCTTTTGCACACAATGGGTCTTCACAGTGACGACAAGCTAAAGGGAGATAAGCCATAGTCTCTATCTCACTTATCCCAATACGACCTTCGCCTTTAAATGCTGACTGGCATGCTGCTACACAACTACGGCACCCAACACAATAGTCTAAATCAAGTACTATCCTTTTTTGCATAACTCAACCGCAAATGCACGCAGATAGACGCAAATTTGTAATCTGTAATTTGTAATCTGTAATCTATGTTTATCTGTGTTCATCAGCGTTTATCTGTGGTTTCAACCTATCAAGAGTAACCTCAACTGGTGGGAAGCTACAAATACCATCATCAACAATCAACTCAAAAATAGACCTCGTCTCAGGTAATTCTGTAGGAATAACGGAAACGCCGGTAGGCACTCTATTGCTTATATTTACTTTAAGAGGACCCATTTTTTTTGTATTAGATTTCAAAATTATTGTGTCTTTTTCCTTAACTCTTAACTTCTCCGCATTAACTGGGTTAACCTTAACTTGAGGTATAACCTCTTGCGGTTCTTTCCAGTTGGATTCAAATAAACCTCTAAACCCATAAGCAGGCTTCTCACCAATAAGATATAATTTATCAGGTTTTTTGCGCTCTGAAAAAGGAGGTATCCTATTTAAACTATTTAAAATTTTGGAAACTTCAATCTCCTTTTTATATGGGTTTTGAGGCTCTCCGGTGAGCTTAATAGACAATTCTGTAGCCAAGCTGTTAACAATGGATTCAACAGTTTTTGTCCCACTCATTGGCTCAATAACTGGGCATATTTTCCTATTACCCAATACAGTTGAGATTGTGCCGAATTTCTCAAGATTTAAAGCAGCTGGCAAGAATAAGCCGGGCAAGTCTTTAATATTTTTATCATCTGGGTAAAAAGTTGCTGTTGAGACAAGTAAGTTAAGTTTCTTTAAAGCAGGATAAACTTGAGGATAATAAAATGGGAATAGCTCACCAAAATTTAAAAGCACTTTAACTTCGTGGCCCTGAATTTTTTCCAAAATTTCACCAAATTCAAGTTTCCCACATCCGACTACTGATTCGCTAAGAGGTAAGAATCTCTTGTCATTTGAAAGTAGTGATATAAAGTATTGTAACGCACCTGAAAACAGGAGTGGGTCAATAACTCTACCAAATGCTGTACCCGCAATGACTACACCCTTTTGTGCTTCATTCAACGATTTAGCTACAGATTCTAATACTGAGTGAGAAACTCCAATCTTATCAAAAAGAGAAAGCTGATGAGAGAAGACTTCAACCTGCTTACCAGAAACAATATTTGACATCTCAAGTACAGCAATAGGCTCATCACCAGGTGCTACCTGTATAAATGTATCAGCAAAGCCAGCAGTATAAGTGCATACGGAATCAATTACAAAAATACGATTATTGCGGTCTTTATATCTTGCATCAAGAATAGGTTTAGAGATGATTGGAAACTGGCTGAATATATCGCCTACAATCAAAAATACCTGTGATTCACTCACATCATCAAGAGTTGCTGTTTTTACTCTATGTAGCAAATAATTAAAATAAAATTCAGGTTCAATGTAGCTTGATGCAAGATTTTCAATTCCTAACGCTTTGCCAAATTCAAAAACAAGTGAGTATTCTTCAAGTGTAAGATTTGTATCAAATGTAATCGCAATCGGAGGTACGTTTTTCCTTTTTAATACTTTAGCAATTTTCTTAAATGCTTCAGTCCACGAGATTTTTTTACCATCCTCTATTGGTGATGTAATCCGGTTTGGGTGGTCAAGATATAGGGCTGCCCCATTGCCACGAGGACATAATCTGCCATCATTAGGCTTACTCCCCTTAATATATTCAACTTTTATCCTTGTAGCATCAGCTACAATTCCAAGTTCACACCCAAGTACACAAAATGGGCAAATAGTCTTATTAACCACCATCATTAGATTTTATTGTGAATAGTTGTTTTTGTCAAATAAAAATGGTGGCAATAAATTGGGAAGCGATAGATCAAATGACTTTAGCCAGAACCTCTGATAAAATACCTGCCTGCCGTCGGGCATGGTTGGTAAAATGAGGGACTGGCGATGAACGAGAGCGATTTTATTTACCATATGAGAGTGAAAATATTTGAAGAAGCTGATAAACAGGAGACTTCTATAGTTTCTCTTTGTAGGAGGTATCATGTGAGTAGGAAATGGTTTTATCTGCAGAACTCGTGAGAAGAAATATCATTGTTGGGCATACTGGGATTTACAATGTTTTGCGAAGGAGGGGACTAAATACAGCAAAAAAGCGGTTGGAATGGGTAAGAAAATTAAATGGAGAAATTGTGACTCTTGATGAACTTGCCAGAGATAAAGAGAAATCTAAAACGAACCATATAGAAGCAACTTATCCGGGGCAGTTAGTGAGTGAGAATACTTTCTATATTGGTTGCTTGTGATTGTTTTTCTTCTTTTGGTGCTGCGAAGATTTATGCTAACAAGACCGCGGATACTTCCTGTGATTTTGTGGGAAACCATCTTATCAAAAAATTCACAGGAGTGAGAATAGAAAGACTTCTTACAGACTGTGGGACAGAATATACAACTTGGCATGAGTCTGCAAAGCCAAACCATAAGTTTGAGAAAATGTGTCATAGGCTTGGGGTTCGGCATACTACTACCAAAGTGAGGCATCCATGGACCAACGGTTATGTTGAGAGGTTAAACAAAACTCTCTTAGATGAATTTATGGACGATTATAACTATAGAAGGACCCATCAGGGGTATAAGTTAAAGGAAAATGGCTACAATATACCAGCTGAGGCACATTTATCAAAAAACCTAAAAAAGACTTGACAAAGGAGGTGAGAGGCGATAAAATAGGAACAGATAAGATGATTCGTGGAATGCTGTGCAGAAGTAGAGGGGAGGTGATAGAAAAAACAATCCTTAGAGGAGGGAATAATTTTACCGGAAGAGGAAGTGAAAAAGAGGAGGTTCTGGCATGTCAATTTGTAACCATATCTTAAAGCCAGGACATAGGGAGGTGTGGAATGGAACGAAGGTTTTGGTTCATTTTAGCAGTATCAACAGTTATTGGGTCTAGTGTATACGGTCAGTTTGTATCGATTGATGGATTTGATGACCCACCCGGTAATGGCTATTTTGTGAAGGATTCTGTATGGGTAACAGGGATTGCTGATTTCTCAGCTGTAGATAAAAATGTGCAATGGGTGATGGTAAGATTCAGGAGGGTAGATAATTCCTGGCTTGGTGCATGGCGGCCTGCCTCTCCAACTGATGGTCATTTCGATGAAGAAGTTGAGAGCTGGTATATAAATCTACCTATGGATGATACACCATTTCCAAGTGATGGCACCGAATATGTGATAGATGCATGGGCATGGGCTGGAGGCTGGCCTGGTAGCTCTGCCTCAACCACCTATCAGCCGAGTGGTAATCTCAAGTTAGACCGAACAGAGCCCTCTACAACTATCACTATACCACAAGATACGAGTTGGGTCAATCAAGCATTTACTATACAGGGGACAGCCACCGATAATCTTTCAGGAATCTATTATATTGAAATAACTATTGTAAGAGTATCAGATGCTACAATCTTAGTAAATCACCAACTTGTCTCCTATAGTGGTACCCCCACGGCTCGTACCTGGAAGTATACCTGGATAGTCCCTACCGATGACCCAGACAGGACAAGATACAGGATTACCATTGAGGTATGGGATGATGCCCGCTTTGACCCTTATGGTAATACCTCATCTGAATACAGGTCTGCCAATTACGCAACCCATACCATAGTAGTAAATAAAGATGATACGGCCCCGACTTCAACTATTCTAACCCCACCCAACGGAGATACAATTACAGGCACTATTCGGCTAACTGGAATATCCGATGACAATGATATGGCAGGTGTAGCCTTAGTTGAGATAAACACGAGCGATGGCACTGGTTGGAAAGTAGTTCACCCATTATCAACCCCTGGTCAATACACAAACTGGTATTATGACTGGAATGCTGGCTTTTTGACTGATGGCAATTATACAATTCAAACACGTGCCTACGATAATTCACTCCCGCCTAATATAGAATCTTTGGGGCCAGGTATGACTCTGCATGTCGACAATACTGCACCCACCTGGGTAGCTTTAAAGGGTCAAGATGGGGATGTAGTCTATCACAATGGGGAAACTGTGACCCTCCTTGCAACATTAGATGCACCCGGCTACTTGTTGACTTGTGACTTTAGCAAATTAGATAACCAATGGATAGAAGGCAGTGAACAATTTACTGATAATGGTGATAACACTTATACAATTGTGTATAGGATTAGTGAATCTAACACCCAATTGAATGGAACTTATACAATAACTGCAACTGCAAAAGACTTTGCCGGTCGTGTAACTTCAAAAACAGTTAATCTTGAACTTAGCAACAGTGGCCCTAATATTCAAAATTGCTTAGTTGAGTATCCATTTGGTCAGACAGCCGTCCGTTTATCTCAAAATATAAAAATAACTTCTTTAGTCACCGCTACCGATGCTCCTCTAAATCCTGACTCCATCTGGGTAGATGGCACAAGTCTTAATGATATGGCTTTCATAAGAATGTGGGATGATGGCACCCATGGTGACGCTGTAGCTGGTGATAATGTATATACGAGTGACATAACAATCTTATCCGATTCCACTGGCGTTGTGGAGTTCACTCTTCATGCAGCTGATGTGATACCTAATTTTTCATCTAGGACTGGCAAAGTAGTTCTTGACAATACCTCTCCAAAGCATAGATTGACCTGGTGTGGAGATGCTGATAAGATATACAAAAATACTGATAGAGTTACAATTGGCACAAAATGGGATGGAATAGATTATCTGGTAACCGCTAACTTCAGTAATCTTGATTCTAATTATGAGCCTGGAATGGAGCAGGTCACAAATAATGGTGATAGCACTTATACCATTGTGTATATCATAAGCTATTGGAATACAACAGCTGATGCCTCTTCCATTCTAATACCTGTAACTGCTTGGGATGCGGTTGGTAATGGACCTGTGATAGACTCTTCTTATACTGTAGCACTTTATAATTCATCTAAGCCTGTTACAGTTACTAATCCTGAAGCTGGTGCCTATGTAAAGGAAGATGCTATGGTTGAGTGTACGTGTCCTGATGTAACCTGTGCTGTCCATTTTCAGGTATCTCCTGATTCAATCCACTGGTATAACCTAAGTGGGACACCTGATACTTCTACAATAGATTCAGATGGTGGTAATGGGTGGAATGCAATCTGGCATACTCAATTATTTGAGGACGGTCCATATTATATTTTTGCTAAAGCATATGATGAAAATGGTTATCTAATTGCAACTGGTTCATTGTATGAGACCGTCATAGTGGACAACACTCCACCAACTCTAAAAATTAGTATATCACCATTACCTCAAAATGGTGACTCTACCAATGGCGAGGTATATGTAGACGAAATTCTACTTAAAGGAGTTCATTCAGACTTAACAAGTGGTGTAGAGAAGCTAATAATCGAGGTTAAGAATGATAGTGGTGACAATATAAATAACAGTCCAATTTTAATTCCAGCCAGTGACAGTACATTCTCGAGGTGCATCAATCTAATTGAAGGCAACAATTATATAACAGTGACTGCTTTTGATAAGATTGAGAATACCTATACTGACTCATCCTTTCTCACTTACATCTCGCCCGCCGTATCAAAAGAGATTGGCCCCGAAGGTGGTACAATTGAAGCCCCTGATGGCGCAATGCTCATAATACCCCCAAATGCGCTCCTAAGGGATACAAAAATATCTATAAAACCTGTTCCAGCCAATGAACTTACCCCATGTTCTGATCCTGCGGTTACATTACTCAGGGTAGCGCATAATTTTACCCCTGATGGTCTTATCTTTCATAAACCAGTAACAATGATTCTTCCTTATACTGAGGCTAACTTAGATTTAGATCAAGATGGTAAGCCCAACTATCCTGAAGACTCTTTATCTGTCTTCTTCTTTGATGGTATAGAGTGGCTTAAGGTGGGCGAGCCTGATAGAGATCCAGTAAATAATACTCTTACTATAGATGTAAATCACTTTACTGTGTTTGATTTGGGGGTAGATAGGAAAATTTTACCTACAAGTCTTAAAGTAGGCTTGACCAAGAATCCATTTATTCCAAAAGAAGGTACCACCATCTGGTTTTCGCTCCCAGAGCCTGGCATTGTCACTTTGGAGATATACGATTTGGCAGGTGATATTGTGGCAACAATTGTAAGAGAAAAAGAGTTTAGGGCAGGTGAAAATTCTCTCAGGTGGGATGGGTTATCCGATTTTGGTAGATGGGTAGGGAGTGGAATTTATGTCTATGTGTTGGAATACAAGAGTATTAGTAGGAAGAATGACGCTATCATAAAGAAACCAATTGGGGTGATGAAATAGTAAACCTAATAACCAGGAGGTCAAGATGTGTAGAATAATTTCGGTCTTTTTTTGTTTCTTTACAGGTATGGTATCTCTCTTTGCAGCGCCTATCGAGATTGGTATTGGGGCCAAATCACAAGGTATGGGTGGTGCATTTGTAGGTATAGCAAATGATGCCAGTGCCACCTACTGGAATCCTGCTGGATTATTGTGGACAAAATCAGGTGAAGCCCGCTTTATGCACTGGATATTATCTGATGTTCCAGGCATAGGTGTAGATTGGTTTTCATTAATCCATCCAGATGGTTGGGGTATAAGCTGGCTCCGAAAGGGGGCAACCCTTGAGCAAGGTAAAGATAATGTTATTAAAACCTCAATGGCAGAGAATACTTATTCCGTCTCTTATGGAGTTCGTCTTCTAAAGATATTGAGTATAGGGATAACAGCTAACAGATTTTCAATTAACTCTGATATTAGTGGTGCGTCTGGATTTGGCTGTAATGTAGGAATTTTGTATATCCCTATACCTCGCTATCCATTTCAGGCTGGCTTCCTTATACGAAACATAAGTGCAAATATTGGAGACGAAAATTTTCCCACCACTTACAGGATAGGGGTTTCCGGTAGAGTTATAGAGAATCTAACTTTAGCACTTGACTTAAGCACTAAACATGGAGTAAATAGGGCAAATCGTACCATAATTCACTATTTTGGAGGACTTGAATGGCAAATTGTTCCCCAATTTGCACTCCGCGTTGGTAACAATGATAATAACCCCATTAATGTAGGATTTGGCTTTGAGCTAGGTAAAGTGCTCCTTGACTACGCATACTCAAGTATGAAGGAAGGCGGTCTTACTAATTCTCACAGGATAGAACTTGGGTACAGGTTTTAACTTAATAAGAAAATAGGCAGTTGGATCTCATTGTAGGTATACCTTCTTTTTGTGAAGCTGACGCCATTGGCTTTAAAAGGTTATGTCAGTAATTTTGTGTAAACTTGTCCTGATGAAAGGTCAGGATTCAACATAACCTTCCTTTCCCATAAATTCAAAACCTTCTCTTTGCTAGGGTGGATTAGCCCTGAACTATAAGTCCCCGCTCTCTTATCCTACATCACCCCCTTTTTGCAAAATCCTTCCACCATAGACGAAACAACCTAAAACTGAAACTATCTTAATAATAAATTGAATCCTCTACCTGTCAAGAAAAAAATTGGGCTCTGTCCCATTGTCGTGTCCACAAATTTAAGGTGTGGAAATAAGAAAGTAGTAAAGTTTTATAATAAATGGGGCACCTGTGAACAATGGATAAAAGAAGGCAAGTATGCGTTAAACTGGACGCAGTTATCATGCCAGAAGTTTGTGGAGAACGAGGGTAGGCTGAAGTTATTTATCCTGGCATATAATCTGGGTAATTTCTTAAGGACACTCGTGTTACCTGATGGGATAAAACATTGGTCGTTAAGAACAATTCAGTTAAAGCTGATAAAGCTCGGTGCGAGATTAATAAGGCATGCCCGATATTACTGTCTATTATTAGCTGAGTCTTGTATCAGTGAGAGGCTATTTTCTTGCTTGATGCGTAATATCAAGCGACTTTGTCCTGCGACCGGGTGAACTTGTTAGTTTCAGGAAAAGATGGTTGGTTAGTTTGACAAAAAACACGGAGGAGTATTGTCTAAAAAGGCTTACCTGCACCATATGAATAAGTGGAGCCTACAATGATATAACCGCCATCAGCTGTCTGTTTGATTAAGCGTCCTTCATCACTATAAGGGCCGCCAAATGTCCTTGTCCATAGTGTATCACCACCTGTGTCCGTCTTTATAAGCCATATATCCTTTATATATATATGAGCCCGGCAAAGAAATAACCTAATAAAAGCCAAGGTGCCATCTCTAATAGTAAGCTCAAGGACTCAATTAAGATACCTTTTATTTCATTGATGTAGACAGAAAACTCATTTTATTTATAACGACCATTTTAATAACGGATGTAAAAAGCTAATAAGCTAGCTAACCAGAAAAACAGAAGTGAAGTCACAAGTTTTATAGACACAGCATGCTTTCTCCAGAATAGGGTCAAATTTATAGATGTCGTCCCTCTATATGATGCAGTAAATACAATTGCTAATGGAAGGATAAATCCAAAGTTGTATAAAAATAAATAAGCTAATCCTTTTAGCTTGAGTGAAGACGACTTGACCACAAACAGGATAGTAGGTAGGTAAACTTGACCCGTACATACAAATTCACATATAGATATAAGAAAACCAATAATTGCAGCTGATAGAATATAACTTCGCATCTCCATCTTTTGACGGATGATATCATCTATCCTTTTCTTAAAAAATTTAGGTAATTTCAGTTTGGCTTCTTCATAGTTACCGGCTCTTAGTTTAAAGTAATCGTAGATACTTAACCCGCCAAATACTACAGCTAAAATTGCTGTTATAGAAAAAATTGCCTTCCGGAATATTGGGATAAACTCGCAATTTCTTATAAACTGAAATATTCCCATACCAATAAGAAAGTATGTAATAAACACAGAAGAAGTAAAAGTTATACCTGCTAATAGTAACTCCTTGCCCTTTTTACCAATAAATGATAGAAATGATATGAATAGAACAACTGTAGCAATAGCACACGGATTTACTCCATCAATTAGACCTGCAAATATAACAGTTAAAACACCCATCGTATTAAACCTGTCCCTGATATCTATTTCAGATTTATCTTTAACCTCTTTAGCTTCTTCCCAGGGTATTTTTGTCCCACTTATTTTGTATTTTTCAATAAGGTCTATTATCTTTTTTCTGTTAATCTCTTTACCTATCAAAAATTCCTCTCCAATAAAAACTGCTGGAGTGACAAGTCTTCTCTTTTTTGGTACATTGTATAATTGGCACAAGGCTTCGTTTAGCTTTTTATTCTCTATGTCTCCAATATCAAACTTTTTAATTGTAAGATTGGTATACTTACTCTCTAAGTATTTTAGTTCATAATTTATCCTATCGCATTCTCTACACATTTTTTTATAAAAGTAGGCTATATATATCATCTTTGCAGTTGTATCTTGAGTAGGAACAGCTCTTTTCATTTCTATCTCAGGGAACTCGCACCCCGTCTCTCTATACCGCTGAATTATCTTTTCTAAATTCTTCTTTATCTCCTTATCACCACCAAGTATATATTCTCCAACAACTACAACAGGAATTTCATTATTTGTATCTTTGTACTTTTCTTCAAGTCTTACCAGCAGTTCATAGTTATTAGGTTCAGTGATTTCAAAAGATTTCATATTAAGATTATATTTTTGTTTAAGTGGTGTAATAATCTTTTTAATCACTTCTTGACAATACTTACAATCCTCTGAATAAAAGAAATAAAACTTTATCTCAGGGGACTGTCCCCGGATGGGGACTGTCCCCGTTGTAAAAATAAATGTAAATACTAAATACTTTCTCATCAGTATCTCCATCTAATTGCATTACGAGGACAGACTCGCTTACATTCTGCACATCTTATACAATCAATATGATTGAGCTCATCGTATGGCTTAATTCCTGTAGGGCATACATTAACACATAGACCACAATCATCGCAAAGCTTCTTATCTATGCGTAGCCCAATTAAGCTTATTTTATTGAAAATAGAATATATAGCACCCAAAGGACAGGTAGTAATACAAAATGGTCGCTTTGAGATTACAAATAGAAACAAAAATATACATAGAATTGCTACTTTAATCACAAAAAGACTGCCTGAGGTCGCACCTCCAACTAAACTCCTTATCTTTTGACTTGCCAACACTAATGGGACACTAGCTTGCAACGTCCCCTGTGGACACAGTTTTGAAAACCAGTATTCACCAGTAAAATAAGGAATAAGAATAGCTACACTAACAAGCCAAATATACTTGAGATATCGACTCCAATTTGGTAGTCTAATCTTAAACGACCTTATTTTATACATCAAATCTTGCACTAACCCAAACGGACATATAAAGCCACAAGCCATCCTACCAACTAAAGTGCCAAGTAAACCAAGCCAGCCAATAAGATAGAATGGGAACTGTCTAATAACTACAAAGTGCTGTAAGGTCCCAATAGGACAGGCAAAGACTGCGAGGGGACAAGAGTAACAATTTAAACTCGGAACACAAAATCCTTTTAACACCCCTTGATATAGCAACTTACCAGTAAATGCCTGTACATAAGTGTTAGGAATAACAGCACCAAGTATTTGTATTATCCTCCTCTTACTCATTGTCTCTCTCCACTCTCATTCTGAGCGAAGCGAAGAATCTCAATTGATGTAAACTGAGTTCTTTATTCACTGTATTCCAATACAAGCAAGACAAATTGTAATTGCATTATTTAAAACCTCACTAATCTCCTGCCTGAAAATACCAATGATAAACACTGCAAAGAATAAAAGTAGTAAAAAGAAAGAAAATCTCCTTAAGACATGTCTTATTCTCATACTCATCTCTTAATTACATATTAAAATGCAAAATTATAAACCACAAGATTAACACAAGATTAATTCTTTCTCTCTTGTAAAAATCTGTGCAATCTGTGGTTTCTATTTGAATTTTGATTTGTCATTTTTATTTTTGATTTTTGATATTTGATATTAATTCCTACATTTACCTAATTACAATTATTTTCTTTGTTATACTGTTATCACCAGCTATAAGCTTACAGAAATATACACCGGACTCAACCTCATTCCCGGCTAAATCTGTACCATCCCAGGAAACAGCAGTGATTAGTGATAAGTGGTTATCCGAAGGATCCTGTGGAGTGATAAGTGAGAAAGACTTAACTAATCTGCCAGTTAGGTCATAAATTTGTAGTGTAGGGGTTTGATTAATCAAACCCCTACCTAATCCCTGAGCCCTAATAACAGTTTTCTTCCTGAATGGATTAGGATAGACTTCTAATACCTCGTCATCCGGTATTCGGATTTCGGATTTTATCGTCTCTTCTACTCCCTGAGCATCAACCTTTATTAGATAAACATCAAACCCTCCTGCACCATATGAATGAGTCGCTCCAGCTATAATGTAGCCACTATCTTTCGTCTGTGCTACTGAGTTGCCATAGTCATCATCGGTTCCACTGTATGTCTTTGTCCAGATTGTGTCACCAGTTGAATTTACCTTTATTAGATAAACATTACCAAATCCTGCACCGAATGAGTAAGTATATCCAGTTATAATATAGCCACCATCCAATGTTTGTGCTACTGAATAGCCACGGTCAGAATCAGGCCCACCATATGTCTTTTCCCAGCCCGCTACTGCTATCTTGGATAAAAGTGGCAACCAAATTATAGCCACCACTGTCATAGCCTTAGCCATTAGTTTATACATCGTATTACCTCCTTCAGCATGACATAAATCAGAAATCCTAATTTCTAAATTCTAAACAAATCCCAATATCTAAATTCAAAACCCATTTTCTTTCATCTTTTGTTTTGGTCATTCGATATTGTTTAGGATTTAGAATTTCGTGCTTAGGATTTTTCATATACTTTCAAAATCTCTGTAATAACAGGTTTAAACTTTGTATTCTTAGCTATCTTGGTATTAAGTGGTTTCAAGCACAGTAAATAAGCTATTAAAAACACAAATCCACCTATTACACCAAAAGTTTCAGTCCCTATTATTCCCTTTACTACTCCAAACCCTATCCCAAAAGCAACTAATGGAAGGATAAAAAGTAAGAATGCAGAAAGCAAGGTGCTTTTAGGACTCGTCTCTATTCTCACTAACTCATTAACCTTTATAAGTAGGGACACGCCATGGCGTGTCCCTACAACTGCCTCAACTACCATCTTATTTCCGTGAGGATTACAAAACATCCGCGCCGTACACTTCTCACAAAAACCCTTAGGCTCAATCTCTACCTTAGCTAATTTTTCGCCAGAGGTGCAACCTCCTGATATCTCTATAACTCTACCTACTTCTTCCATATCGTTGAGTTATTATTTGCTAAATTCGCTATCATTAGGGTAATTTGTTCATATATAATCTTACTTTAGTGCAGTTCTAAGGTCATTTATTAAATCATTTATATTTTCAATCCCTACCGATAGTCTCAACAGTGTATCTGTAATCCCCATTTGTATACGCTTTTCTACTGGTATTACTGCATGGCTCATTGTTGATGGATGCTCAACAAGTGACTCAACTCCACCAAGACTCTCAGCAAGTGTGAAAACCTTAATCCTTTTAAGAAAACTCTTTACTTCATCAAGTCCGCCGCTAATTTCAAATGATACCATACCACTCATCCCCCTCATTTGCTTTTTAGCAAGCTTATATTGGGGATGTGAGGTTGCACCCTTCGCAGATTTAAGATACGGGAAATAAACCTTTTTAACCTTTGGATGTGAGTTGAGAAACTCAGCTACCTTCATTGCATTGTTAAAATGAGCTTTCATCCTTACTGCAAGCGTTTTAAGTCCCCTCAAAACAAGCCATGAATCAAATGCTCCAGGCACTCCACCAACAGTACCTTGACAGAATTTCAATCTTTTGTAATGCTTTTCATTATTTGTTGTTATTGCACCCCCTATTACATCACTGTGGCCACCAAGATATTTTGTTGTACTATGAACTACAATATCTATACCAAAATCAACAGGTGTCTGAAAGTATGGGGTTGCAAATGTGTTATCAACTACAGTAATTAAGCCATATTTTTTACCTATCTTTGCTACAGCTTCGAGGTCAACAAGCCTCAGCAACGGATTTGTAGGTGTCTCAACCCATATCAACTTGGTATTGGGTCTTATTTCTTTCACAACATTATCTAAATCAGTCGTATCAACAAAACTGAACTCAAGTCCATACTGTCTGAAAATATATTCAAAAATTCTGTATGTGCCTCCATAGATATCCCAGGTTGAAATCACATGGTCACTAGCTTTTAAAAGATTCATCACAGTATTTATAGCCGCCATCCCAGACGCAAATGCAAGCCCATATTTACAGTTCTCAAGACTTGCAATACACTCCTCAAGTGCCTTTCTTGTTGGATTTTGTATTCTACTATATTCATACCCTTTGTGTTTTCCTATACTCTCTGCCAGAGGTGCGACCTCTTGTGCATATGTAGAAGTCTGATAAATTGGGACCACAACAGAGCCTGTTGCCGGCTCTGGCTCCTGTCCTACATGAATAGCTCTTGTCTCAAACTCCATCATTGATGAGGTGCGACCTCGAGTAGACCGAGAATTCATTTTACCTCCTACATAAATCCTTGTGCTTTCATCCAATCATCGTTAAAGATTTTACTCAAATACTTATGCCCGCTATCCGGTAAAATAGCAACTACAATTTGAGGTGATACCTCTTTTTCTTTTTCCAATTTTTTCGCCACTTCAATAGCTGCCCACACTGCTGCACCACTGGAGCCACCTGCAAAAATACCTTCCTCTTTTAAAAGTCGTCTTGTCATAATAAAAGAATCCTTATCCGATACCTGAATCATATCATCAATATACTCAAACTTCATAGTCTCACACAACATCTCCATACCTATGCCTTCAACAAGGTAAACTTTTGGCTCAATAAGTCTTTTATACTTAAAATAGTCACAATATACTGACCCGATAGGGTCTACACCAATTACTTTAATTTCCGGATTTTTCTCCTTTAGAAATTTGCCAACCCCTGAAATTGTACCACCTGTCCCAGCTCCTATAACTACATAATTAACTTTGCCATCAGTCTGTTCCCAAATTTCTGGTCCCGTAGTTTTATAGTGTGCTTCAACATTCTTCTCGTTGTGATATTGATTTATCAAGTAAGAATTGGGTGTTTTCTCAGCAATACGTTTAGCTACCTCATGATAAGACTCAGGTGAGTCAGGTGCAACATCAGTAGGGCAGACTATTACCTCTGCCCCAAATACTTTAAGTAAATCAATTTTCTCTTTACTCATCTTATCCGGGATAGTAAAAACTGCCTTGTACCCCTTAACAGCTGCATACATAGCTAAGCCAACACCTGTGTTGCCACTTGTATTCTCAACAATTGTGCCACCAGGCTTCAATAGGCCACACTTTTCAGCCTCCTCTACCATATAAATTGCCATCCTATCTTTCAGTGAACCACCGGGATTAAAGAACTCAAGTTTTGCTAAAACAGTCGCTTTTATACCACGAGTTACTCTATTCAATTTTATAAGCGGAGTATTACCTACAGTTTCTAAAATATTATTATACCACATTAAATGAATCCTTTCTCTCTCATCCACTCATCATTGAAAATCTTACTGAGATATCTGCTTCCACTATCCGTAAAAATAGTGATAACGACCTTATCACGAGGCAACCCCTTCGCTACTTTAAGTGTAGCACATGCCGCTGCTCCTGAAGCGCCTCCGACAAAGATTCCTTCCTCTCGTAATAACCTTCTTGCCATAAGAAATGCATCCTTATCAGAAACTTGAATTACATCGTCAATTAGCTCAAATTTTAAAGTCCCAGGTAGTAGATGTTCACCAATCCCTTCCATCAGATAAACTTTAGGTTCTATAAATTTTCTATGCTTAGCCCAGTCATAATATATTGAGCCTACCGGGTCTACACCTATCACTTTAATCTTTGGGTTCTTCTCTTTTAAAAATTTACTTACTCCCGAAATTGTGCCACCAGAGCCCATACCAATAACTACATAGTCGACTTTCCCTTCAGTCTGTTCCCAAATCTCTGGCCCTGTGGTTCTGTAGTGGGATTCAATATTTTTCTGGTTGTAGAACTCATCTACTAAAAAAGCATTCCTCTCCTTAGCAATCCGCTTAGCAACTTCAAAATATGAATTAGGTGAATCCGGAGGAGTATCGAGTGGGCAAGCTATTACCTCTGCTCCAAGTGCTTTAAGTAAACCAATTTTTTCCTTACGTGTTTCATCAGGTATTGTAAAGATTGTCTTGTATCCTTTAACAGCTGCATATATGCCTATACTAATTCCTGCATTACCTGATGTGCTCTCAACAATAGTATCCCCTTGCTTCAAAAAAACCAACTTCTCAGCATCTTTAAGTATATAAAATGCCATCCTATCTTTTACTGAGCCACCAGGGTTGAAGAATTCAAGCTTCGCTAAGATAGTAGCTTCTATACCACGAGTCACTCGATTCAATTTTACAAGTGGAGTATTACCTACAGTCTCTAAAATATTATCATACCACATTACTCCTCCAGCTTCTTTATCTGTTCCTCTAACTCATAAATAAGTTCATTTCTTAGAGTAATCTAAAATACAACTGGCAAGCCCAAATCTTGCATCCTGAAAGCGTGCATTCACTATTTACTACCACTGACGCAGTATAATCTGGTATATCTGTTAATGCGGACCAGCCAAACACATTATTCCTACTCAGCGTACTTGTTGTAATAACCCCTTTCCCTGGAACATCAATCTGGACTGCTAATTCTCCCTCAATACAAATAAAGAACTCACCACAAGAGCTACCTTCATCAACAATCTTGGTGCCCGCCTTGCAGCTCCTTTCAATTGCCAACTTTTCTACAGAATTTATCTCCTCAATAGATAGTTTTCAAATACTCTTGTCTTTTTAAGTAAGTCTGCTTATTTCATATTTACCCTCCTTGCCATAGCTCCTCTTTTATTCTCAAAATATCATCTTTTTCAGGTTTGAATGGAAAGTTTCTAATCTCATCCCCCGGTATTTCATTTGCATACGGTCTGTTGCAAGCAACCTGACCATCATTACCAGGGCAGCCAGCTGTCATAAATGGAATACCTGAATCAATAATCCTTGACAACTTATCCACAGGAAGTCCAAAATCTCTAACCCTTTCATCTTCATCAAACCCCATTTTCCAAAATGAAGAAATGCCCTCATCTATCAAATACCTTGCAATCTGTACTCGTCTGTATTGTCCAATTGGTGGTTGTGGAAAATTTGATAGCATAGAGTCTTTTTCTGGAAAGAATGAGAACAAGTGAGTCAGACCACCAATGTCATATACCTTTTGAATAGTAGCTACCATTTCTTTTTCAGTTTCACCTAATCCAACAATTAAATGCGACCCAACCATGCGTTCCCCAAAGATTTCTACTGCCATATCAAAGCATTCCCAGTATCTATCCCACCTATGCGGTCCTTTGACATATTTACCTCTCAATCTTTCAAATAGCATAGGTGTAGCCGCATCTATAGATATTCCAATACGGTCTGCACCACTATCTTTAAACGCTTTAAGGTCATCTTTGTTTAGTATAGTAGGTGCAATAAGTAAAGATATTGGAATATCCACTCTATTCTTGATAATTCCTGTAATCTTTACAATATCATTCTTTGCTCTTATATTTGTGACCATTGAGATACATATCCTCTTAACCCTTTCCTTTTTTTCTAATATACGCTCTATTATCTCATCTACTTTATAAGTAGGCCATTCTACTCTTATAAAACTTTTATTTTCATATTTGCCGTATCTACCCATAGAAAGGCCACAATAAGCACAGTTCCCTATGCAGCCTTCTTTATAGGTTAATAACAAGTTGATACAGTATAACTTTGCAGCCCGATAAAACAGACCCGGCTTTAAATCTAAAGTTATCGCCGCCGCTGAACTCATCCTCAAGTATTCGGGACTCTCATTAATCATTGATTTAGACTAATGTAGGGGTTTGATTAATCAAACCCACAATGAATGGGACTGAGCAACAAGTCTTTTGATATTGTATTTCTAATTCATACTCCTTTGCTTTTCTTATTGCTGCTTCTGACACTAATGCGATTCTATTAAATCCATGCTCCACAGCTAATACATCAATCTTAGGGTTATTCCTTGGACGCGCACAGCCCAAAGCTATAGGAGTATTGGGCATTTTTATTCTAAGCGTTGCCATAATTTTAGCTATAGAGTTAAGGCTTGGTAACGCTATATTTTCCATAGGAGTTCCTAAAAGTGGCATCAACACAACTACAACTACACAGGCTACCTTATATTTACTAACTATATTAATAGCTCTGTATTCACCTTTAATTTTGCCATAATGTAAACCAATTATGATATGAGGCACAATAGGAAGCCCAGCATTTTGTAATGCATCCAATGACTCTATTATCTTGTTTATGCCAAAATCCACATGATAGACCTTTTGCAATGTCTCATCGTCCCCTATTACATCAATAAGGGCTTGGTCTACACCTGCATCTTTTAGTTGCACTGCTATCCCAGTGTCTATTATTCCACTATGTATTGAGATAAGTAGACTCGTTTTTTCTTTTATTTCTTTTATAGCAGGGATAAAATTAGCCCAAGGTAAACTGCCATCTTTTTGGCTTCCACCAGTAATCAGACACCCTATGTTACCATTTCTTTCTAACTCTATGCATTTTCTTATTAGTTCAGCTGGTGTAGTCGCAAATATCATTGACTTAAGCATCTTTGAATTACAGTGGTCACAGGTAAGCTCACATTTATCACCAGTTATTGATATAGCAGGATATTTACCCCATTCACTATCACATCTGAACATACCAGGGTGATAGAAAGTTATATTCTTGCCAAAGTTATGCCAAGATAGTTCTCTTGCTTTATTAAGCAAATCCGTTATTTCTACCTCGCCGTCGGGTAGGCGGATTTCGTCATTCGTCATTATAATACTCTTTAAATGCAACCCAGCATTTCCTGACCACACTCCAAAAGTCATTGCGAGTCCCGACAAAGGGTGGGACGAAGCAATCTTCCATAAACTTCCTTTTTACACATGCACGTGTAAGTTCAGCACCGAATATTTTACGCCATTCGTGTTCATATTCTGATAGTATATCAAGATTACCTTCTCTTATTGACTTGGCAGCTACTCGACCTGCAATTTTGCCACATATAACAGCTTGAGGTATTCCACCACCAGTTATAGGATGAGTCTGACCTGCAGCATCACCTACTAAAATTGTATTCTCCTTATATGTCCTCTTCAAAGGACCACCTACTGGAATTAATCCACCTGTAACTGAAAGTTGGCTACCCTTAAGTTTACCACCGCTCTTTAACTTATCAACAAAATATTCCAATAACTCACTCAATCTCTCTTGATTGCTAAGTTCAAGGCTAAAACCTTGAGTTACATCTTTTAAATTTGGAATTTGGAATTTGTAATTTGTATTTTGTTTTATTCCTATTCCTACATTTGCAATCTTACCTTTTGGAAACAGCCATCCATAACCACCAACAAATTTATGGTCAAAGTAGACTTCAGTCCAATCCATCACAGTTGTGAGTGGCATTTCATATTGCAAAGCAGTAACAAAAGTTGTATTAGTTTCACCTACCCAACTCCCAACTGTAGATTGTGGCCCATCAGCTCCAATTATCACTTTTGCATAGAGTTCTAAGTTTTTACCGTTTTTCTTACCTGTCGGCAGACAAGTATTTACAATTATTCCATTCTTTGTTTTAGAAATACACAATGTATTAAGTAATACATCTACTCCAATATTTTGTGCCCTTTGTACTAATTCTTTATCAAAAATAGCTCTATTTAATATATACCCGGGGGATTGTGTCTCAAAACATTTTCCCAAAATGTCATTGCGAGTCACGACCTTTGTCGGGACGAAGCAATCGCCATCCACTATGTAAGTTTTCATTGAATTTATTTCCTGTGCAATACTATCAGCTGTAAATTTTACCTCTTGTGATAGTAATTTAGGTACAAACTCAGCACACTGGACAGGCTCACCTACAACCTTCCTCTTTTCAAGCAATAATACTTTTGTACCTAATTTAGATGCTTCATACGCAGCAGATGCTCCTGCAGGACCAGCACCTACAACCACTATATCATATCGTTTCGTCATTCGGCATTTGGATTTCGTTATTGAATTGCATCCATAACCTCTTTTAACAACCCAATGTTTAGCTCAGTTTGACTCTCAAACCTGCCTTTATATGCTTCTTCAACCTTACCTAATTCGTAACAAGTAGTGTTATCTATATCAATCAATATTCCACCTAACCCTATATCCTCAAGTTCTTCTCTATGCTTTGCATAAAATGGCTCACAACAGCACCCAATATAAGAGGTGATACCGTCTCTTTTATACCTTTTAAGGGTTGACATTAGATGCTCAAAACTTACTATTGTTGTGACCATCATAGACCGCTCTCTCCCAATCCTATATGCCTCACCAACACTACATTTGCCACACTCAGTGCAGAAATCTTTATATCTAAACTTGCAAACTTTCAGTTTTGCACAATATGGAAGAAGTAGGGGCAATTCATGAATTGCCCCTACATGCTGAAGAATAATTTTAGAGAATGTCCCATTAACAGTGAATACTCTATTCCCCAATGGAAGCGGGATACCAAATTTTACGAGTTCAATTTTTTCCAATGCCTCATTAATTGCGGAGATAAAATCAGACGGCTTGATTCCAGGTATCTTGGGTAGGGACACGCCATGGCGTGTCCCTTTGAAAAATTGATTGATTTTATTTTGGACAGTTATTTTATCTGCCCTTATATCTTTGAGAATAGCTTCCAAGTCAAATATTGCCCTCTTTGGATACGCAAAGAAATCGCCTGTTATGAGTGCACTCTCTATCTGATTACGCTTCGTATTAACTACAAGTGAAGTCCTAATCAATCCACCTTCTGCTTTATAAACTGAATGTGCAACTTGGCGAGTATACGCTGGCTCTTTAACTTTATTAATCCATTTATTTGACTTAAATTTATTTAGTTTTTGGTAAAACAGCAACTCTTCATCTTTTGTCAACCCACCCTTAATCAATTCAATCCCAAATTCTTTTTCAAACCCCTGTTTTAGTATTTGTTTTATAGGGGACTGTCCCCGAATGGAGACTGTCCCCGAATGGGGACACCCAAGTTCCCATTTTAGACAAGTAACTCGTTCTTTAACAGAGTCAATCTCTTTATCTTTGAGCTTTTCTATAGGAATACGAAGTGCTCTAAGCATTGTATTAACATCAAAGTCTACAAGGAGCGTACCTTGAAATAAAAATGCCTCTCCTTCTTCTGTGCCACCTGTGCCAGAAATCTTTCTACCATTGACTTCAATATCATTTCTAGGCCGAAATTTTGCATTTATCCCTAATCTCTTGAGCGCATAAATAACAGGTTGACATAAATCCTTAAAGAAAGATTCGTTTACAATACTGGTTTTAAAAAATGACTTCTCACAGATAATCTCCCAGCCAAGCTGTGACTCATCAAAATAAATTGCACCACCACCTGTAATTCTTCTGTTCACATCTATACCATTTTTATTGCAGAAGTCAAGTCTAACCTCTTGTTCTACGGTCTGATGATAACCAACTAATACTGCAGGTGGATAAAATTGTAAGAACCTAACAGTATTTGGAGAAAGCTTTTTACTTTTAGTCTCAAGCAATGTCTCATCCATTGCCATATTTTCAGCCGCTGTCCTCACCCCTGTATCAAGTAACCGCCACTTACTCATTTCTAAAATGTCATTGCGAGCGACCCTGAACTTGTTTCAGGGGAAGCAATCTCATTTTTTATTGAAAAAGCCCAGTTGATAAATACCGCTCTCCAGTATCAGGTAAAATCACTACTATTAGCTTACCTTTGTTTGCATCTCTTTTTGCAACTTGTAGTGCTCCCCAAACTGCAGTACCTGATGAGATTCCTACGAGCAAGCCTTCATCCTTTGCTAACTTTCGTGTCATATTCATTGCCTCTTCATTTGTTACTTGTATTATCTCGTCAATGATATCAGTGTTTAAAACAGCTGGCACAAACCCTGCCCTTATTCCCTGGATTTTATGAGGACAGAGCTGTCCACCAGATAGGACAGGAGAGTCCTTTGGCTCAACAGCTATTGCTTTAAATTCAGGTTTTCTATTTTTAATCACTTCAGCAACCCCGGTAATAGTGCCACCAGTCCCTACACCAGCAACCAAAATATCTACTTTACCATCTGTATCTCTCAAAATCTCCTCTGCAGTCGTCTTTCTGTGTATTTCTGGGTTAGCTGGATTCTTAAACTGTTGTGGGATGAAGTATTTTGGGTCAGAGAAAGCAAGTTCATCTGCCTTCTCAACTGCACCTTTCATTCCTCTCTCTCCTGGTGTTAAAATAAGGTCTGCCCCAAATGCCTTGAGTAAAGCCCTTCATTCAACACTCATTGTATCAGGCATTGTAAGACATAACTTATAGCCTTTAACAGCGCACACAAATGCTAATGCTATACCTGTATTACCACTTGTAGGCTCAAGAATAACAGTATCTTCTTTTATAAGGCCAGCTTTTTCGGCTGCCTCAATCATTGCTACACCTATTCTATCCTTTACTGATGACAACGGATTAAAAGACTCTAACTTTGCTACCGCTTTCGCTTTTACCCCTTTAGTTATTTTATTCAACATCACCAAAGGAGTATTGCCAACTAACTCAGTCACATCCTTAGCAATCTTCATTTCATTCTAATTAAAACTTTACAAACTAATATTTAATTTTAATTTAAAGCCCTCAAATGGTGTAAGGTAATGGCAGACACCAGCAGAACAAACATAGCCACCCTTCTCTTTACCATACCAGCTATCAAAAGATACTTTATCAAGCTCAGCTCTTATTCCTATTCCATACCATTCTATACCAGGTGATTCTTCAATTACTTCTTTAGAGCGGCGTGTATAATTTGAATACACTGTTAAAATGTCAAAGACTGGAATTCCTACAGTTAACCCAATATCAAAGAAAGGTATAGTATCCCTAAATGTTACACCTTCTATTTTTTTCATAGAAAAAGTAGCTTCAATATTTTTAAAATTGCTATAAAGTTCAGTGTCTAACTCTCTACGTTTATTAAAATGTGGGGCAACGTCACCACTTAATGATAAAAATTTTAACGACCCATTAAAGTTTCTAAAATCAGCCCCTAAATAATATTCAAGTATTTTCTTATCTTTCTCAATTTCAGTAGTGTCTTTAGTATCTATCTCTGAATATGAGCCCTCAAACACAACTTCTCCTATTGCCTTATTAACATTAAGCTGAAAACCAATCTCATCCCGTCCATTATTTATTGAGTAGCCACTCCTATTAAGAATAGGCATCAAGTTATATCTGTATGCCATATCACCTATCCCTAATTTATTATAATTTATGAACTGAATATTTATACCATATGGGTATATATCTAAACTTGAATACACTCCACTACCACTTTGGGGCTCAAAATCTATCCTATCCCAGCCACTTTTTTTAGCCAATTCCAAGTAAAAGGAAAACCAATCCTGTGAATTAAATTCAAAATCTGTCCCCCACAAGTTTGTATATAAAGTATCACCAGTCTTAAGTCGCATTCCTCTACCAGATATTAAAAATACCTCTCTCAATAATAAATTGGTTGAAACATTGACCCCAAATATAGCATCAGAAGTGTCGTTTAAAATCTTATAGTTCTTCTGTAATCTATCAATTTCATAAGGAGTCCCATAAATTTCTGATAATTTAATCCATGGTAGTTTTGTCTCAATCTTTATACCCTCAATGTAACGCTCTCTACCCATTGCTTTAATAGGTTCCATACCAAGAATAAGCCCGTGACCTAAACTACAATAAAAATCACCTATATCCACAGAAATTAAGCGGCTATCAAACCCAACATCTTTCCATACTATAGCTAATCTACTTGTATCTTTAATATGAAATTTTTTGTCCCAATAAGTGTTATATAAGAGCCCTATTTCGCCCCTTAAATTATAGCCAGCTACTCCTATACCTGTCTGCCGACAGGCAAGATAAGTCTCAGCTTCAGTAATAGCACTGGTATCTACTTTTCCACTTATTTGCTCATACCAAGCCCCATACCAAGTATCAAGTGTCTTCCTAACTGTAACCTCAAAAGCTGAACTAAATGCTGGAATCATTGAAATTAACAGAAAAAAATTAATCCAAGCCTTCCGGCTTTTCAATAACTGACTGTATCTCTTTATAAAGTAATTCTTCATCTCCCTTTCTAAACCCGATACAATGATACAAAATTTCTCTATTTTTACCAATAATAAAAGTACACGGTATTACTTGCACTTGAAAAAGTTTTGCCACTTTTTGGTCATCATCATAAAGGATTAAGAAATCCCATCCACGCGATTTAACCATTAGAGGGACATTCCTCCTGGTACGAGTTTCATCTATATTAATACCAACAAAAGTTACATCTTGAGGTGATACCTCTTTGTTTAACTTCTTAAAAGTATCAAGCTCCCTTATACACGGCTTACACCAGGTAGCCCAAAATTCAATAACTACCAGTCCTCTATTAACAAGTGAGTCAAGCACTACCTCGTTTTTATCTAAGTCATTGAGAGTAAAATTAGGGGCAACTCGAGTCCCGACAAGTTGGGACTCTGGAGCAAGTATTAATAATAAAAAAATTATAATATGACTCCTATCTCAAATGTTAAGTTTTATGTGTTTTGTTGTTCTCCTCCTGAATGAAGTGAAGAATCGCATTCTGAGTTTTCCTTCTTGTCATTCTGAGCGAAGCGAAGAATCTACTTTTGGAGGGGCTTCACTATGCTCAGCATGATATTTTGAGGTATCATCTCATCACAATCATCTTCTTTATTATACTTCTGTCACCTACTATAAGCTGACAAAAGTATACACCTGATTCAACAAATTTGCCAGTCCCATCTTTACAATCCCAAGTCACAGTAGTTGAGTTTGTTGAGCTCATTGAGTTTATTGAGTTAACTAATCTACCGGTAATGTCATAAATTCTAAGCAAGTAATTTGAGTCTTCAGCTAAATGCAAAATGCTAAATACTATATGCGTCTCCTTGCTGAATGGATTAGGATAGATTTCAAGTCCACAGGATTCTACGAATTTTGAGTTTTGAGCTTTGAGGTTTGAGTTCTCTTCTATACCCAAATCCATGATATGCGATTTAGCTCCTTGATATATTTCTTTAGAACCAGCCTGAACAAATACAACAATGTCACAGTTGTCAGCATCCCAGCCCGGATTTACTGTAAAATTCCTCGATTTATCAATTGATTCGCCTGCCTCTATTGAGATTGCCTCACCACTTGCGTTTGGTATCATATCTCTTACAACATCAAACAAGCTATCCTCATTTTGCCAATGATATTGGATATTAGTCTCAGTAAGCACAAATTGTAGTGTCCCACTTACCTGATTTTCACTTGTATTAGTGATGTGCGCATCAACTGTACCTTGCATTGTTGCCTGATTGTAGGAGCCACTGAGTGCAATTAAGAGCGGTGATGGTATGGTTTTGCGGGTATTGAACGCATTCCGATACTGGTTATAGTTGCCTGAACCTCCACCTACATAATTGAGAACGCCATCAAACCACATGTGAGGAATACTGGAGATATTGTAATAATTTGCTCTTGCCGAAGTCTCACTTGTTGAAAACGGATCATTAAGGTGATACTCCATCACAGCCATAGAGTCGCCTACTTCCTTTGATAACCTATGAATTGCCCTTGCTGAATAAGGACAACATCCACACCAAGTCGCAGTGAACCCTTCTGCTACTACCACTCTTTGCTCACCTCTCACATTTATAGTAAAACACAAAAAGATTGCCATCAATAAAATTTTGCCAACTTTCATCTCTCCTTCCTAGTTAAAATGCTTACCATATCAGCATTACCTACCTCCCCTCAGTCTCTATTCACCCTCATAAGCCCCACCTCCTTATCATCTTAATCATCTTATCCAACCCCCTCCAATCACTGTATCATTGGTATAAAATACAGCTAATTGACCCGGTGTTATAGCTCTTTGTGGGGTTTTGAATTTTACCAAGATTTCGTTTCCTTTATTTTGGATTATTTTAGCTTCTGCTGGCTTATGATTATATCTTATTTTTACATAAACATCCATCTCTTTGAAGTGATACCTCTTATCAAGCTTTCTAACACTTATCCAATTCAAGTCTGTAGCAACCAAGTGACTTGAATATAAATCAGCTTCATCTCCCACAGTAACTGTATTTGATTTAGAGTCTATCCGTGTAACATAAAACGGCTTATCACTCGGCTTCCTAATTCCTCTACGCTGTCCAATTGTATAGCCTATAATCCCATTGTGTTTACCTATAACTTTACCAGTTTTGTCAATGATAGCACCTTCCTTTAATCCCGACTTCACGGGAAAAGAAACTCTATTGCATATAAACTTAGCGTAGTCATTATCCGGAATAAAGCAAACTTCTTGTGATTCATTCTTTTCTGCTACTTTAAGTTGTAGTTGAGCAGCCATTTTTCTTACTTCCTCTTTTGTATAATTACCAAGAGGAAATAATGCCTTGCTTAAACTCTCTTGTGACAGCATAGCAAGAAAATACGATTGCTCTTTACTCTTGTCTTCACCTTTCTTCAAAATATACCTTTCAATTCTTGAATCCCATTCTACTTTTGCATAGTGGCCTGTAGCTATGAAATCTGCTCCAATAGATTTTGCCTTCCCAAGAAGTAATCCAAACTTAATCTTCTGGTTACATACAACACAAGGATTAGGTGTCCGTCCATTTAGGTATTCATTTACAAAGTAGTCGACTACTTCTTTTTTAAAAGCCTCCTTCATATTTATCACATAATGTGGTATACCCAGTTGGGCTGCTATCCTTTTAGCATCATACACATCTTCAACTGAACAGCAGAGGTGCGACCTCAACCTTGAGCCACCATCATCCCACAGTTTCATAGTAAATCCGATAACTTCATAGCCCATCTGTTTCAAGATAGCAGCAGTAGTAGATGAATCTACTCCGCCACTCATTGCAACTACTACCCTTGGCATAATTTTAGACTAAATCGTAAAGAGACCTATACTGACTCCACTCTCTTTACCTCTGGTATCTTCTCTTTAAGCTTTGTCTCAACAACCTTAGTGAGAGTCAGCTGAGCCATAGGACAACCACCACATGCTCCTGTAAGCCTTACTTCCACTATTCCATCCTTTACCTCAATAAGCTCAATGCTCCCACCATCCATGGCAAGCATTGGTTTTATATCCTCATTTAGCACCTTTTCTATCTTTTCTCGCATCTTTTCCTCCCGACCGCCTCTTTTTTAAATTATAGAAAAATATACCCTAACCCCAAAGCCATTAAGAAATAACTAATAAGTAAATGCATAGAATTTTAAGCCCGAATTCCTTCCTTAAAGCCAGAATAGTTGCATAGCTTGTGACAGGGCCTGCAATAAGTAATACCATGCCTGCCCCTATATTCATTCCTTGTGAAACAAATGCATGAACTAATGGAACACTTCCAGTGGAGCACATATACATAATAAGTCCAAATATAAGTGCAAATAAATAGCCAATACCGCCGGGTAGCCAATGTTTGATAAAATACACAACCGGTGTAATTGTGGATATAAGGGCAGCCAGTAGAATTCCTATGATTAATTCGAGCCCAATTTCTTTTGGCATATCAATATTTTACTGGCTCTTTTATAAATGTAGCTTTACAGTGTGGAGAACAAAAATAGTAGCTTTTGCCATTGTACTCTGTAGTTGTAGCAGTAGCCTCTACTATATTCATTCTGCAAACTGGGTCATTCACTAACCCTTCTTTAAAAGCTGTTCTTTCTGGATTAATATTTAGAAAGTTGCCAATTGTGCCAATAACTATTCCAAGAAGAATGACCGAGAAGAAAAGAAAACCTGTAAACCTTATACCAAGAAGACTATAGGTTACGAGTAACGCTGTTATTGAAGTAGCTGGTGTTGCTACTAAAAATGCAAGAACTGGCCCAAGTTTTGCCCCCCTTTTATATAAACCTAGTCCTATGGGAAGAGTACCTATACAACAGAGAGGGAGTAAAGTACCAACAAAAGTTGAGTAAAGAATTGGAACTATCCCACCACTACCCAAATATTTTTTTATCTGACCAATAGGGACAAACTCATGTATCAACCCACTAAGAAAGAACCCGATTACTAAAGCAGGCAGTACTTCAATAATATACTGCTTAAGAACAAGTAAAAATTGAATTCCTATCACTTTTTACCTATTTTCCTTCAATACTTTAGCTAGTACTTTGCTTTTTAGATAATCTTCAATTGTTGATTTCTCACTCTACCATTCATTGCACAAACTACCCTCATAGTAAAATCAAATATCAAAATTTAATTTTCTATTTTGCACTTCGCATTTTGCATTTCTTCTGGTAATCTTCAATTGCTGACTTAACACCATCCTCTGCTAATACTGAGCAATGGACCTTCTCTTTAGGTAAGCCACCCAAAGCTTCTGCTATTCTCTCATTAGTTATTTTTAGCGCCTCCTCAACAGTTTTACCTTTTATCATTTCAGTCAAAATGGATGATGAAGCCACTGCTGCTGCACACCCAAAAGTCTGAAATTTAGCATCCTCAATCCTGTCATCTTTCACTTTTATATAAAGCTCCATTATATCACCACAAACTGGTGATGTAACCTTACCTACACCATCAGGGTTTTCTATCACACCCACATTTCTTGGATTCCTGAAGTGTTCTAAAACTTTCTTAGTATATTCAAAAGCCATAAATTAAATATATTCTAACATCCTATCAAGTGATATCTTTGCTTTCTCTCTTATTGGCTTAGGTATTTCCACCTTATACCTCTCCTCTTTCAGTGCAAGATATACATCAAAAAGTGTAATAAACTTCATACTGCGACACATACGAGCAGGTCCTGCTGTATAAAATGTTTTACTCGGGTTCTCTTTCTTTAACCTATAAAGGATACCTTCTTCAGTCCCTACTATAATCTTATTAGCACCAGAATTCTTCGCAAACTTAACCATCCCATTAGTACTTAATACCTCATCTGCTAAATCAATAACTTGTCTCCTACACTCTGGGTGGACAATAAGCTTTGCATCCGGATGCCACTCTTTTGCCTCTTTAACAAACATAGGTTCTATCAGCTCATGCACATAACAAAAGCCATTCCATGGTATAATCTCTTTATCTGTAAACCTTTGTACCCAGCTTGCAAGATTCCTATCAGGGACAAATATTATCTTTTTTGCATTAACATTTTTAACCACATTAACTGCATTAGCAGATGTACAACAAACATCAGTCTCTGCCTTCACATCTGCATTTGTGTTTACATACGAGACTACTATAGCATCTGGGTGCTCTGCTTTAAGTTCCTTTAGTTCAGCTACTCCTACCATATCAGCCATAGGACAGCTGACATCACTTCTCGGAATTAAGACAGTCTTCTCCGGTGCAAGTATTTTAGCACTCTCAGCCATAAATTTGACACCACAAAAGACGATAATTTTACACTTTACACTTGCCGCCTGTCTTGACAGATCAAGTGAGTCCCCTATGTAATCAGCAATCTCCTGTATCTCGGCTCGCTGATAATTGTGGACAAGTAAAACAGCATCATTTTTTTCTTTTAACTTTATTATTTCACTTTTTATGTCCATCTTGTATAATCTACCCTCGCCGTTCATCGTGGAAAAGCGAGTGTTTTATTCTTGCTTGTCTTTTTTGTTGGGCTTAAAGAAGTCGCAATCCCTGCAAGTAGCCATAATTAATCACCTCCTTTCCTTAGCTCCAGATTGCACAGATTTTTAACCACGAATATACACGAATACACACTAAATTCATAAGACTATTCTTTCCTTTATTTATGTCCATTCGTGGTTTCATCATTTATCCGTGAAATCTGTGGCTTCATTTCTAAACATATCCTTTATATTATGAGAAAAAAGTCTTAGCTAAAAGCCCTGCTATTGGTGGCAAAATGAATGTAGATGCCACCCTTATTAGCACAAATTTAGGTCCTAATATACTTATTTCAAGTGGCAGCCTACTAACAGTCCCCATTCCCCATGCTGCTATAAGGGTGACAAGACAGGACGCACTCGCCCCTATCTTATAAAAAGAAGCAAGTATCGGGAATAGTGCATAAGGACTTAGAGGAATAAGAAAGCCAATCAACCACCCAATCATAATCCCCTTAAAGCCAGCTTCTTTACCTAACCATTTAGCAATAATATCTTTAGGAATCAAAACCTGCACCATTCCTGCAACGGCAAATGAAGCAATGAGAAGTGGTAAAACACCAAGAAAAGTTTTACCACTAAATTTAAGTCCCTCAATATATACGCCACGAGAATAAGCAAATACTGTTAGAACTACAGCTATCCCAAACATTATAATAGTTGTAAGCATTTTCCCCTATTAGCGAGGCTGAAGCCTCACGCTACATATTTATCTTATGATTTCAATTCTTTTACGAACTTTCTCGTCTTATCACCTTCGCTGGTGATAAGGGCTTTTGTTTCTTCTCTTGTCTCCTTTATAAGTTCACTTATCTTCTCTATAAGTTCCCTCGTTTTCTTACCTTCTTCCAATATAGCTCTACCATTTTGTATAAGGAATTTGGTGAACACAATTGAAAGAAAAGCACCAAATATTACAAATATTATCGGGATAGCTAAATTCATCGCCCATCCCTTTTATAATTTAGATACATCTTATCACCTCCAGATGTACTATGCCTTCATTATATCTCCTTTATTTCTTTGATGTTCATCCTACCTCAATGTTTACCCAGCTCATATTATGGCCTGGGTTTACCAAAAGGTGATATTTCTCTAAGCCTATTAACAACACCAGGAAATACATCAATCACTCGCTCTATATCCGCATCTGTATTATCTCTGCCAAGACTGAATCTTAAAGATGAGTGTGCAACTTGAGGTGGTATTCCCATAGATAGTAGGACATGGGAAGGCTCAAGTGACCCAGAAGTACAGGCAGACCCTGAAGATGCAGATATACCTTCATAATCCAAATTCAATAACATAGATTCACCCTCCACATATTTTACACAAATTGATAGCGTCCCACTAAGCCTATTTTCTGGATGTCCTGTTAGAATAACATCCGGTATCTTATTCATTATACCATTATACAACTTATCCCTTAATCTTTTAAGCCTCGTATCTTCTTCGCTCATTTCACTCCCTGCTATTTCACACGCTTTACCTAGCCCTACAATGCCTGGAACATTTTCAGTACCAGCCCTACGATTGAATTCATGATGACCACCATGGATGAGTGGGTCAACCTTTGTCCCTCTTTTAATATAAAGTGCACCTACTCCTTTGGGACCGTAAAATTTGTGTCCTGATAAAGAAAGTAAATCTACACCAAGCTTGTTAACATCTATAGGAATCTTACCCGCTGTCTGCACTGCATCTGTATGGAAATATATACCACGCTCTTTTGCAAACTTTGCAATCTCCTGGATTGGCTCAATTGTGCCGACTTCGTTGTTAGCATGCATAATAGTGATTAAAATTGTTTTATTAGTAATTGCAGCCTTGAGTTCGTCCAAATCAACAACCCCATATTTATCTACACCAACATAACTTACATTAAATCCCTGCCGCTCAAGCCACCTGCATGGGTTAATTACTGCATGATGCTCAATCTTTGATGTAATTATATGATTGCCCTTATCCTTATTTGCATAAGCAATTCCTTTAATTGCAAAATTATTTGCTTCAGTCCCACTTGCTGTGAACACAATTTCCTTTGAATCCGCACATAAAAGTTTAGCTACTTTATCTCTTGCATCTTCAATGGCTTCACGCGCCTCACTTCCAAATTTATATATGCTTGATGGATTACTGTATAACTCATTAAAATATGGACGCATCGCATCAATCACTCTTGGGTCAGTAGGTGTAGTAGCATTATGGTCAAGATAGATAAACTTAGCCATCCTTCCCCCTCTGTTTGTATTCGTCCAAAATATCTTGCAAGCTCATATCATTAAGAATCTTGCTAAATTCCTTACTTAACCTATTCCATACAACTCTTGCTACACAGTTATTTATTCTATCACACTCTCCGGTTGAGGTTTCACCTCTTGGCACACAGTTTGAAAGCTTAATAGGACCCTCAAGTGCATATAAAATATCGCCTACCTTTATTTTCTTAAGTGGCTTTTTAAGTTTATACCCACCACCAGGTCCTCGCACAGATTCAACCAATCCCGCTATATTAAGGTCGTGAAAAATTCTCTCCAAGTAAGCCATAGGAATACACTGTTTTTCAGATACACTCTTAACCGAAGTAGGGGCTTGATTAATCAAACCCCTACCTTGCCCATTTTTAGCTTGCCTCGCCAAGTCAAGGCGGGCAAGCTCAATCATTGCCCGTAGCCCATATCTACCTTTACTTGAAATCCTCATATTTTAATATTATAAAATACTCTACCATTTTTGTCAAGTATTTTTAAAAAAGGAGTGTACTGAAAAAAGTATAAAAATTGTCACTCTGAACGAAGTGAAGAGTTTCCGGATTCCGCATATTTATTTAGTAATAGAGATTCTTCGCTACGCTCAGAATGACAGTTTAATGGTATTTTTCAGCACGCTCTTGAAAAAGTACCAAAGTTTGATACCCTCATTGATAGCAACTTACCTAATCAATATGAGTCCTTTAGCTGCCCTGTAACCATTGGATTCAAGATGGCAAAAATAGATACCAGCTGGTAGCATTTTACCCTCGTTATCCTTGCTATCTCAGTTTATGGTATAATAGCCGGCGAGTTGCATTGCAGATGCTAATCTTCTCACTACTCTACCCGTAATATCGTATATTCTGATGTCTACATAGCTATCATTTGGAAGCCCGTATCTAATACTTGTCAGCCCAGTTGTAAGATTAGGATAGTTTTGTGATAGACTGTAGACAGATGGTAACAAAGAGTGTAGTAGTTGAGATTCATCAAGCCCGACAATTGGAATCATATCAAAAAATAGTAAACCACCCGATTCTATATAATTAGCACTTGCCGCTATCCCTGTCACAGATTGACCTACAATATCGTATAACAAGAAAGAACTTGAACCCGCCTTACCACCAGCAGAAAATCCATTCTCTCGCATAATATAGTTCTGTGCTAAAATAGGAGTGGTAAGAACGAGAGATAAAAAGATAAATAAACTTGCTATTTGAGGTGCTACCTCTTTAGTCTGATTCAGTTTTTGCACCCCATACGGACTACATTTTACTATTTTACACTCTACGGCAACGGCTTAACAATCTTGTAAGTAATCCGTACAGAATGAATCCGATGACTCCCGTCATCGCTGTTAAGATAGCACCACACAAAATATTTGTAGAGCGAGTTGCCAATGAGATAGCATTGTCCAAATTGCCGCGTAAAAGAGTTGCATTTATATTATTAGCATTGTTATCCATCACCCTTACTTCAAATTCTGTTACCTTTGCTCCATCAGGCAGATTTACTGGAGCATACCACTCGGAATTGAGCGAATAACTGGCTAAGTAAAGGCCCCCAGTTGTTCCATAAGCATAACTATTGGTACCTGGCATAAATGCACACGGTGGAATAGTGTAATATCTTACCACTGTATCCATCGTGATTGTGCCCTTGATAATAATCCCTCAGTTCACTTCGAGTTTTTCCCCGGGTTACTCGTTCCGATGCCGACGTTACCGCCTCCATATGCCAATATGACCTCTCCAGAAGAAGCGTAATTGATATAAGGCTATTTAGCATTTGTAGAGTCTTGCCAGCAAAGAATCTATTTTGACCCCCCTACTAATTTATTTCTATGTTCAAATACTCTACACTCAAGATTATTTGTGACTCCAATATAAAGAACTTTGTTAGACTTATTTGTGAGAATATACACGTAATATTGCTCGTTCATAATGTCATGCTGAATTTATTTCAGCATCTCTTTTTTTAAGATTCCGAAACAAGCCTGCCCTAAGGAGATTCTGAACCAAGTTCAGAATGACACTTTCAGGGTTCGGAATGACATTTCTAAATAGCCTCAGTCTAAATCAAAAATATCCAAAGTCAGTATAATTAATTTATAAAGATTTTGGGTGTCAACATTTTACTTAATTTGTTGTAGCCAGCCCCTATTTAGACCAAGTTTTGCCATAAACTTAGTTGCTTTCTCATACTCTTTATCAGTCAATTCTCTTGCAATTTTTTTAAATTCATTTGCTCTATGTGCAGGAAAATACTGTGCCATCAAGCTTATATATGTATTTTTAGGCAACTCTTTATTGATGAACTCTAAAACTTTATAAGTAGAAGATAGGTTATTTGGTAAGATTAGGTGTCTTATAAGAAGCCCTCTTTTAGCAATCCCATTTTCTACTACAAGGTCGCCAACCTGTGAATGCATCTCCTTTACAGCAAGTTTCATTACATTAACATAGTTGCTTGCATCTGAATATTTAGATGCAATTTTGGAGTCTCCGTACTTTGCATCCGGCATATATATATATATATCAATAATACCATCAAGTAGTCGCATGGTCTCAACCGAATCATAGCCTCCAGTGTTATAAACAATAGGTATGTTTAACCCTTTCCCTCTTGCAATATAAATTGATTTAATTATAGGAGGTACAAAATGTGTCGGTGTGACAAGGTTTATGTTATGTGCACCCATATTCTGTAACTCTATCATCATATTTGAGAGAGCCTCTTCGTCAGTCTCATTTCCGACCCCTAACTGGCTTATTGGATAGTTCTGACAAAACACACAACGTAGTGAGCATTGTGTGAAGAATATTGTGCCTGACCCCATCGTCCCAGATATTGGGGGCTCTTCACCAAAGTGTAGATTATAACTTGATACACAGGGTTTAGCTTTACTCCTACATATCCCATACTCTCCAATTAATCTATTTACTTTACAGTTCCTGCCACAAAGGGTACATTCTTTAATGATTTCGTACCCAATTTCTATCTTTTCTTTAAATTTTTTTATCAGAAATTGTAAGATAAAGAGGTCGCACCTCTCGCAAATGGAAACTCTAACTAATTTTTGGTCCTACTTTTGATATTGAATAAATTTCAGGTCTAAGATAATTTTGGGCAACAGATAAGATATCTTCTTCACTCACTTTTTCAATATTTTCTGTTATTTCATCAGGTGGCACATATCTGCCAAGATGTATCTCATTTTCTAATAGGCTGACCATTCTTGCAGTTGTAGACTCAAGCCCCAACATTAAACAGCCCTTAAGGTGCTCTTTAGTGCGACTCAACTCGTCCGGCTCTAACCCATTTTTACGTAGTTTATCAAATTCATCCCATACACAATCAATTGCTTTCTCCATATTTGATGGGTCAGTAGCGAGGTAGACACCAAAAATTCCTATGTCAGTTAGTAGTTCAAGTAAAGAAGCCACCTCATAAACAATGCCCTCTTTTTCTCGTAGCCGCTGAAACAGTCTTGAACTCATCCCACCACCTATTAGAGTGTTTAAGATAAGCCATAAATATCTATCTTTATTTTTATACTCAATAGTCCTTGTCCCAAGAGCTATATGGACTTGTAATATATCGTTTTTATGCAATTTTTTAGTAGTCGGTCCACTTACAAAAAGTGATTTCTCTCTCCCCTTTACCACCTCTTTTTCAAAATCCAGCGATTTATGTACAAGGCCTACAAGTCTTTCATGCTTAAGGTTACCGGATGCAACCACAATTAAATTTGGGCCACGATAATGTACAGATTTAAATTTTAAAATATCACTTATAGTAAACTTCTTAACATTTTCACTTGGTCCCATAATTGGGTAAGAAAGTGGATGCGGCTCAAACAATGCCTGTGTCAAAAGATAAATTGACTGGTCAGCCGGTGAGTCTTCAAAACTCTTTATTTCCTCAAGTATAACACCTCTCTCTCTTTCAATTTCAGCTTTGTCAAATTTAGAATTCTTTAAAATATCTGCAATTAAATCCCACACCTTATCAAGATGCTCATCAAGAAATCTTGCATAAAAGTATGTAAACTCTTTTGCTGTAAAGCCGTTAAGTTCACCTCCTATTGAATCTATCTCAGTTGCTATATCTTTTGCTGACCTGCGTTCAGTGCCTTTAAAAAACAGGTGCTCAATAAAATGTGAAATACCATTCTCATTCTTATTTTCATCCCTTGCCCCTCTTGTCAAACATACTCCAAGTGATACTGAACGCACATTTTTGACACTCTCTGTTACTACCCGTATCCCATTATTAAGTATGGTCTTAGAATAAGATTTAGAATTTATCATTGTTTCTAATAATACTGTATAAAAATTGGAAGTCAAGTTTTATATATACTGGAGTTTCCCCATTTTTTGTTTTTTTTCTTAAATTATGAAATTTATACTATAAATTTTGGGGAAACTCCAGTTATATACTAATAATATTATTTGTTAGAGTCGAGTATTGAGCAGTGAGAATTGGGAATCCCCGCTTCTCGCTACTCGCTTCTCCATTTAGGATTTGGTCCACCTCAGGCAGATTGACATTTGAGCTTTGGATGTGTAGTTTAGTAAATATTTTATTTGACAAACAGGGTAATCCCTGTTATTTTACAAATCAAGGAGGTAAAATGAAAAGGTGTTTACTTATTGTAGTTTTATTCCTTATTGGGTGTGCCAGTCAATATATGACTGCTGGTAAAGTTTACATGCAACAAGAGGAATATAAGAAGGCAGAGGAGCAATTTAAGCAACAACTAAGTCAAAATCCACTTGACCCTGATGCTTGGTGGTGGCTTGGCACAGCTTATGTTTACGAGAAAGAGTATGAGGAGGCATGTAAATGTTTTGATAAGATAGCAGAGATAGTACCAGAAAAAAAGGAGTTAAAAAAGGACAAGCCTTTTTTGTGGTCAGTGTATTACGATGCAGGACTACAGGCGCAACGTAATGAAGACTGGGGACTTGCCAAAAAACGATTTAAAAAGGCTACTGAATTTGAGCCCGACTCTTCAATCGCATATGTAAACTTAGCATGGATATTCTCAAAATTAGGTGAAGAAGATACAATGATAGCATATTATAATAAAGCAATTGAACTTAATCCTAATAATTTAGAACCGTATCGGAATTTGGGTATTTATTATATAAAAGCCGAAAAATACAACCAAGCTATTGATTATTTTAAGCAAGGTTTAGCTATAGATTCCACAGATGCGCATCTCCTGTATAGATTAGGTGTTTGTTATTTCTACAAAGAGGATTATCCAAATGCTAAGAATGCATTTGAGCGTGTAATTAGAGCTGACTCTACATTAGAGGATGCATATTTTAATCTCGGTGCTATCTTAATAAAAGAGAAAAAGTATAACGAAGCAGTTAAGGTTTTAAGTAGAGCAGTTACATTAAGACCGGACGATATCGAAGCCCTATCTCATTTAGGTGGTGTCTATCTTATTATGGGCGAATACAAAAATGCAGTAGATACTTATACTAAAATTATCGACCTTAATCCTACAAATGTAGATGCTTATGAGGGCAGAGCCAACGCTTATTGGAAGCTTGGGATGAAGAAGGAGGCAGATGCTGATTTGAATAAGGCAAAAGAGTTACACAAAGAGAAATAGGAGACTGTGTTATCCGATAACACTATCCATGTAGGGACACGCCATGGCGTGTCCCTACTCGTAATATTATTTTGCTCTTCATCACTTTCACATTGTTTGCATAGATTGGACTTTAGGCTTTGGATTTATAGAAATATGGGTATCCGTTATATGAATGAAAGACAATACGATAAAGCTATTAATTATTTTAAGCGTGGTTTAAGCATAGATTCAACAGATGCGAAGATTTGGCATCAGCTTGGTGTTTGTTATTTCTATAAAGGTGATTGCATAAATGCTAAAGAGGCGTTTGAGTATACAATTAAGTATGACTCTACATTAGAGGACACTTACTTC
Source organism: bacterium (assembly GCA_030018315.1). Classification (NCBI taxonomy): domain Bacteria; species bacterium. The sequence continues at coordinate 62,134 of JASEGA010000003.1, forward strand.
AATCTCGGTGTTCTCTTAATAAAGGATAAAAGATATGACAAAGCAGTAAAAGTTCTAAATAAGTTAGTTAAACTTAAACCGGACGATATTTCTGCACTTTTACATTTAGGTAGTGTTTATCTAATTATTGGAGAATATAAAAAGGCAGTTGATATTTATACTAAAATCATAAAATTTAATCCTGATAATTTAGAGGCTTATGAAGGTAGGGCTACTGCTTACTGGAAGCTTGGGCTTGATAATAATGCAAAAGCTGATTTAATACGAGCAAAAGAGTTACATTAATTTTCATATTTTGAATGTATCACAAATTAGTTCAAGTTGTTGTATCCATTTCCACTTCTTTTCACCTGGTGCAAATATATGCATATCTATCACATAAAGCTCACCCCCACTCCATAAAATATATGTCCTGAAAGGTCCGCCCATCACTTTTTTGTCATTTTGCCATATTCCGTCAAGTTTAGCAGCTTGCATATTATGAAAGCTAACCCAGTAAAATTTTGTCCTTAGAGTATCAACCTTGTCTCCCTCGTAATACTTATAACCAATCTTATCCCTTATAGCTATTGCCTTCTCTTTATTTAATTTCTCCTTTGGGCAAGTCTCCCAGTATATTGATATGATTCTATCCGGGAAATGGCGTATAAAGCTTACAAATCCAAATTCATCGCTTGCTACAACCCAGCCGCGAGGGATAGAGATTGAGAATCCATACTTAGCTTGTAGGTTATCAGCTATCTCCTTTTGGTAGCCTCCTTTATACAAAGCTTCTTTAATTGATTTTCTCACCCCTTCTGCAAAGTAGTTAAATATAAGGTCAGCATTACTCTCTACTACTTCAATTAGTTTATATACAGTAGGAGCAGCTATAACAAGAACACACTGGTCATCGATAAAAAGGTTAGGTGCCCCAAAAATATAGTCTTCACCTGCCATTACCTTCTTAATCGCATCTGGTGCCAGTGTGGAGTCAATGACTGGTTCACCAATAAGCCCAAAAATGAGAATGTTACGCCGATACCTAAACTCGGGTAGTTTTTTAGCTGTTATCTTTTTAGTCTCAAAAATATTCTCTGTAGTAGGAGTATATATGACATGCTCAAGTGCAGCTTTGATAATGCTATCAACTGCAGAATAATCAACATCTTCACTAACTACAACAACCTCTGTCTGCTTCCCTACAGCGTGTGGCGGTTTATACTGCTGTACACAGTTAGCTAATATAAGAAAAGGCAGTATTGCAAATACTTTTACCATCCACTCACATTATACTCTGCTATATTTTAGCTTGTCAAATAAAAACCTTGATTTTTATAGTAAACTATGATAAATTTTTACTAAGATTGCTTCGTCCCGATAAATCAGGACTCGCAATGACGGTAAAAAAGATATGAAGGCGATTGTTACCATTCTAACAGATTTTGGCCTATCTGATTCCTATGTTGGAGTTATGAAGGGGGTTATGCTTAAGATAAATCCTGAGCTTAAATTTGTAGATATTACTCACTCAATTCCTCAAGGTAATATAAAGAAAGCCGCCTTTCAGCTTTTTACTGCCTACAAATACTTCCCAAAATCGACAATCCACCTTGTAGTAGTAGACCCGGGAGTAGGGACTAAAAGAAACCCTATAATTGTTGAGACAAACGATTATCACTTCGTAGGTCCTGATAATGGTGTTTTTAGCTGGATATATGAGAATGAGGATTTTAAAGTCTACAAAATCATGGAAATCTCATCTTTAATAAGTAATACATTTCATGGTAGGGATGTCTTTGCCCCAATAGCAGCAAAACTAAGTTTAAGGATTAAGCCTTCAGAGTTGGGCAATTTGTTAAATCAATGGGTAAAATTCAAGCCACCTAAGCCAATAATAAAAAGTAATACAATTAGGGGTGAAGTTTTGGACATAGACGGATTTGGTAATATTATAACAAATGTACCCAAATCCGTATTTGAGGCTATTGCAAAAACAAACTTTAAAATTAAAATAAAAAACTGTGTAATAAAGGAGATAAAGACTTCTTACATGCAAAATCACCGATTTTGTACTCCAAAACTGGGTAAATCTCCAATTGCAATATTTGGTAGTGCTGGATTTTTGGAAATCTCTTTACCCAGTGGAAACTGTGCAAAATTACTTAATTCAAAGGCAGGAACAAAGATTTCTATCAAATATAATCTGTATAAGAAAACTTAAGGACTCTTATTACTTCGTCACCTAAAAGATTTTTAAAGCTAAGTTCAAGTGTTATCCGGTCCTCAAATGCCCATCTTATACCAGTATTGAGTATAAAACTATCGTGTTTCACATAGCCCTCAAGTAGCAATTTTGCTTCCTTTGAAAGTCCTGTCTCTACTCCATAAAATGCTTCTAACCATTTGTAATAATTAACTCCAAAGTAAGGGATGAATTTTCCACCCAAATCTCCACCAAATACCCCATATATCCCTTTAGATGAGTCATCGTATGGCTCTGAGTCAAATCCAACTGCAAATGAGACTCGTGGTGCTGTAATTCCAACTTTTGCCTGTACTCCTGGTGATTTATGCCAATTAGGAGTCCCAGTCCCAATGACCTTCTCTCCTCCATAGGAGATTCCAAATGTAAATCTCTCAAATGGCGAAATTCCAACCTGTCCAATCATTCCACCATTTGCTACAAATCTGAATTCAATGTCGTAACTCCCTTGCGGGATAACATAAGTTGTTGGTGAATCTATAAGATAGCCAAAATTAAATAAGAAAAAGATTATTAAAATGGCACACCTCCCAATTTAACTGCCCCTTCCCCAAATAATTTTTTAATCTTTGAGCAGAGGCTTTTTTTTGGGGTTATTTTAACTCCAGTTTTCAAAGTTATTTTGTCTTGATTCTCACCTAAGAGATGTAAGAACACTTCGCAGTCTCCTGGAGCTGAATCCAAAGTTTGACGTAAATCTATTAAAGGCTTTTCATCTAATCCCAAAATTCTCACATAAATATCTATCCATTTGACAAATTCGTCCCTTACCTTTGATAACGGGATTATCTTTAAAGCTCTAACAGAAACTCTATCATCTCTTCGTGCTACTTCACCTTTAACTAAAATTCCTTCCTCAGGCTCGATAGAGTTTGCATTGAACACATTATCAAATACCATAACTTCAGAACTGCCATCAAAATCTTCAATTGTTAGAAATGCAATATGCTTATCTCTAATCACCTTTTTCCTAACTACTATTCCTCCAACAATTACCTCTTTCTTAGTAGGCTCAGCTGCTATATCACGTGTCTTGACAGTAGTAAAGGCTTCAAGCTCATCCTTATATCTCTCAAGTGGATGCCCTGAGAAATAAAACCCAAATGCCTCTTTTTCCCATGAGAGTAACTCAGCTTTCGACCACTCCCCTTTTTTAACTGGCTCATCCCTAATGAACAGGCTAAGTTGAGCTGTCTCTTTTTGATTTAGGGTATCTAAAAGCTTCTCCCGATTTGGGTCAATAGAATCAAATGCACCTGCTTTTATTAAGCTTTCACATGCTTTACGATTAAGAGTTACACGATTTAAGAAGTCAGAAAACGATTTAAACGGTCTTTTATTTATGCACTCATCGGCGGCACTCTTACCGAGATTCTTTATAGCAGCAAGTCCAAACCTTATTCCTCTATTCTCAGGTTTAAAATAAGAGTCTGCGCAATTTATATCTGGTGGCAATACCTCTATCCTCATCCTACGGCATTCATCTATAAGCAACTTTATCCGGTCTGTATCCTGTAATTCAGATGTCAAGTTACTTGCCATAAACTCTACCGGATAATGAGCTTTAAGCCATGCAGTCTGGTAAGAAAGTAGTGAATAGCCAGCAGAATGTGATTTGTTAAATCCATAACCTGCAAATGGTATCATTAAATCAAATATTTGATTAGCTAAACTTTCTGGTATCTCATTCTTTTTAGCCCCTTCAATGAATGATTTTCTTCTTTCATCCATAACCACTGGGTTCTTTTTACCCATCGCTCTCCTTAAGATATCGGCTTCACCGAGACTAAATCCAGCTATAACAGATGCTATTTGCATTACCTGGTCCTGATACAGTATTATTCCATAGGTATCACGTAGAATTGGCTCAAGTTTAGGATGCGGATAAGTTATTTTTTCCTCACCATGCTTACGATGTATAAATCTATCTTTTGTAAGCCCACCAATTGGGCCCGGTCTATATAGAGCGAGGACTGCCATTATATCATTAAACGATTCAGGAGCTAACTTTCTTAATATGTCTCTCATTCCATCTGATTCAAGCTGGAACACTCCTACAGTATCACCTTTTTTAAGTAAGTTAAAGACACGAGCATCATTTTCTGGTATCTCTCTTACTCCCTTTTCTTTGAGCATCTCTAATGTGTTATGAATGACTGTAAGGGTGCGTAGCCCAAGTATATCTATTTTAAGCAACCCTATATCTTCAAGCGACTTCATTGAATATTGAGTTGATAAAGTGCCTTCCTCAGATTTAAACAGTGGTGTAAAGTCAGTTAAATTTCCGGGCGCAATAACTATTCCAGCTGCATGTGTAGAAGCATGACGTGCTATACCTTCAAGTTTTCCTGCTATTTCAACTACTTTTTTAAGCTGTGCGTCAGCTTCTACAGCTTCTTTGAATTCATGTATCTCAACTGCTTCATTAATTGATGCTCCAAGTGGTATAAGCTTAGCTATCCTATCAACAACTGGGTATGGTACCTTAAGAACCCTACCTACATCTCTTATTGCAGCTCTTGCTGCCATTGTCCCAAAAGTTATTATCTGACAAACATTTTGCTTCCCGTATCGCTCAGTAATATAGCGTATAACCTCGTCCCTTCGTTCATCACCAAAGTCTATATCAACATCAGGTGGTGATACCCGTTCAGGATTTAAGAATCTCTCAAAGATGAGGTTATAACGTAGAGGGTCAATTTGAGTTACTCCAAGACAATAACAAACAAGACTACCTACTGTAGAGCCCCTACCGGGCCCGATTGGTATTTTTTTCTCTTTTGCAAAGTCTATTAAGTCCTTAATTATCAGGAAGTAACCAGAAAATCCCATCCGTTTTATAGTGTCAAGTTCATATTCAAATCTTTCACGCACCTCCTTTGATGGCTTTTTGTACCGTTCATTTAACCCTTTCTCTGCAATAGCTTGCAGATATTCATCACTTGAATCATAACCTTCAGGAAGAGGATAAGATGGGAAGTATACTTTTGTTGGGTCAAGCTCAAGTCTTAAGTTGCACTGTTCAGCAATCTGTACAGTATTTTCTATAGCTTCAGGATGGTCAGAAAAAAGGGCTGTCATCTCATCCGGTGATTTAAAATAAAGTTCTTGTGACTCAAATCGTAGCCTTTTATCATCTTCCAAGTCTTTGCGAGTCTGTAAGCATAATAGCACATCATGGGCTTCTGCATCTTCTGGTCTAAGATAATGGCAATCATTTGTAGCAACTAATGGGATTCCAAGTTCATCTGCAATTTTTACAAGTTCACCATTAACAAGGTCGTTATCTTTTAAACCGAGCCTCATAAGTTCGAGGTAAAAATTACCTTCTCCAAAGATTGATAGGTATTCACTTGCTACCTTTGTTGCATGGTTAAAATTTCCCTTTTTAATCCAGTACGGGATTTCGCCCCTTAAACAGCCAGATAATGCAATAAGACCTTCAGAGTATTCTTTTAATATAGTTTTATCAATTCTCGGTTTATAGTAGAAACCTTCTGTATAAGCAAGGGTTGATAATTTCATAAGATTCTTGTAGCCACATTCATTCTTAACAAGCAACGTCAAGTGGAAAGCCGGTACCCCATCTACAGTTTGATGTCCAAATCTTGACCCCGGAGCTACATACACTTCTTCACCTATAATTGGCTTAATTCCAAAGTTTTCCATAGTTTTATAGAATTCAATGACTCCAAACATATTGCCATGGTCTGTTATTGCAAGTGCTGGCAGTAAATATTGTTTAGCGAGCTCACCAAGTTTTTCTATTTTACAGGCTCCATCAAGTAGGCTATAATCTGTATGGATATGGAGGTGAACAAATTTAGCGTGTGCCATTTTGTTTATTCTGTGTATTTCTGTAGCCTAAACTTAATTTTATTTAATAGTGACAAAATTGCAAGTAAAAAATATAAAAAAGTGATTTTGTTATGTGGTCGAAAGAGGTCCTAAGGCTATTACTTCGGTGATAAAATCATTTACAACTTGGCAAAATTTGTTACCTTCTCCTGCTGATACCCATTCAAGTTTGAGTCTTTTAGGGTCTATACCAAGCTGTTGCATCATATTTTTAAGTAGAAAATATCCCTTCGTGTCTTATAATTTCCATTTATATAGTGACAGTCACCAGGATGACAGCCAGCCACCATCACACCATCTACCCCCATTTTGAAGGCTGTCATGATAAATTCTGGGTCAATTCTACCTGAGCACATAGTTCTTATTATCCTAAAATACGGCTTTATCTGTAACCTTGATACTCCTGCCAGGTCAGCTCCTGCATATGCACACCAGTTGCAGCAAAAGACTATAATCTTTGGGTTAAAATCCTTATTCATTCAATTTGTTAGATTGCTTCGCTTACACTCGCAATGACCATTGCTGACAACTGCTCACTCCTAAACCCTTGTTGTTGCATGGCTCCAGATGGACAGGCAGAAGCACAGGAGCCACACCCTTTACATAGCGCCTCATTTACCTTTGAACTTCTCTTACCCTCTTTAACTACCATTTCAATCGCCTCATACGGGCATAATCCACTGCAAACACCACAACCGGCACATAGTTCTTCATTCACTTGTGAGATCGCAGCCTCAGCGGAATATTTTTTATTTGCAATGATTGTAGAAGCTCTGGCTGCAGCAGCTTCAGCCTGATTTATTGTCTCATCAATACATTTTGGACTATGTGCCATACCAGCAACAAAGATGCCTTCAGTAGCAAAGTCAACTGGTCGCAGTTTGACATGCGCTTCAAGGAAAAAGCCTTCACTATTCAAAGGCACCTTTAACAGCTTTGCCAGTTTTTCATTCTCTTTCTCTGGCTCAACCCCATTTGAAAGGACCACAAGGTCTGGTACAATTTCGAGTTTCTCATTAAGAATCGGCTCAAATACAGAAATCATTAGTTTACCATTAGCTCTCCGCAACTCCGGTTTTGACTCATCGTCATATCTAATGAAGACAACACCCGCCTCTCTTGCCTTTCTATAGAAATCTTCTTTCAACCCGTACGTCCTTACATCCCGATATAGGACATAGATACTTGCATCAGGGTTTATCTCCAAAAGCCTTAATGAGTTTTTCACAGCCTGAGAGCAGCAAATTCTGCTACAGTATTGATGGCTATCATCTCTAGAACCAACACACTGAATCATCACTACAGATGATAGATTACAGATTACAGATGACAGATTTTTATCTTGTGTCTTGTTTCTGATTTCTTGCTTCTGATTTTTTGCTTCTTCAAGCAATCCTTCTAACTCTTTCTGTGTGATTACTCGTTTATCTTGACCATATAGATATTCAGTAGGCTGATACTCTTGTGCACCTGTAGCAACAATCACCACACCATGTTTAAATTTTTCCATAGTCCCGTCTTTAAGTATAACTTCAGTCTCATAATTTCCAATATAACCTGAAATTGATTCAATCTTTGCCTCATTGAACACTTTTATCAATCTGTTAGTTTTCACCTTTTCAATAGTTCTTATCAAGAAATTTTGTACATCCCTGCCTTCAATTGTATAATAGGTATGCCTTAAATTGCCACCAAGTTCATTCTCTTTTTCAACCATGAAGACCTCAAACCCTTGCTCAGCCAGCGAGATGCTTGAAATCATTCCCGCAATTCCACCTCCAATGACCAACGCTTTCTGAGTAACATCAATCTCAACCTGTTTTAGCGGTGCAATTAATCGTGCCTTAGCAACTGCCATTCTCACCAAATCTTTTGCCTTTTCAGTTGCTTCTTTTGGCTCTTTCATATGAATCCAACTGCATTGGTCACGAATATTTGCCATCTCAAACAAATAAGGGTTTAATCCCGCTTCCCTAATTGTGTCACGGAAAAGTGGCTCATGTGTCCTCGGTGTACAGGAAGCAACTATGACACGATTTAATTTGTGTTCTTTAATCAGCTCTACAATTCTCTTTTGTGTATCCTGTGAACAAGTATATAGATTATCTTCAGCATATACAACATTTGGTAGTGTTTTTGCATACTCTACTACAGAGGGCACATCTACATAACCGCCGATATTTATTCCACAGTGGCAGATAAATGCACCAATGCGTGGCTCTTGACCCAAGACATCCAACTCTGGTGGATATTCTTTTTTTGTGATTAATGTATTTCTAGCCTCAGTTAGAAGACACATCGCCTTAACTGCGGCAGCTGATGCCTGTGTTACAGTCTCAGGTATATCCTTTGGACCAGCAGATGTGCCACAGACATAGATGCCATCTTGAATTGTATCAACTGGCATAAACTCAGAAGTTCGACAGAACCCGTATTCGTTAAGGGTAACACGTAATCTTTTTGCCAATTGAGCCATACCAGCTTTGGGTAAAAGACCAACTGATAGGACAACCAGAGAAAACTCTTCATTTCTTATTTCACCAGCCTCACTTTCATAATGCACCATTAAATTCTTAGTATTTGAATCTTCATCAATCCTTGAAACACCAGCCCGAATAAATTTCACTCCATACTCATTCTTTGCCCGTTCATAATAGGATTCAAACCCTTTACCAAAAGTCCTGATGTCCATAAAAAATATTGTCGTCTCAAGTCCATTCTTTTCCACAGGATTCTGCGAAGAATGCTCCTTGGCAATGATTGCCTCTTTGATGGCATAGGTGCAACAGACTGATGAACAATAGCTTTTTCCAGACTGTGTATCCCTTGACCCAACACATTGTATAAATGCAATCCTTTTAGGTGGCTTACCATCTGATAATCTCTGAATATGGCCGCCAAACGGACCTGATGCTGAAAGTATTCTTTCAAATTCTATTGAGGTAACAACATTCTTATACCTTCCGTACCCATATTCACTCTTCTTTTTTGCATCAAATTCATCAAACCCAGGAGCAAGGATAATTGAGCCAACATTTAAGTTCAGAGTCTCCTCAGTCATAATATGATCAATTGCCTCTGCTTTACAAGCATCGACACAGAGGTAACAAGAGGCACAAATACCACATTCCATACATCGTTTTGCTTCTTCTACAGCCTGTTCTAAAGTGAAGCCAAACTCAATTTCAGACCAAGAATTTTTTCGAGCCTCTGGGACCAATATTTTTGGCTTTTGACGAAGTATTTTTTTAAATTCCTTTTCAGGTGCTTTAGCAATCTTTATTTCAGGCTTTTCACGTCCTGTTCTTAAGTTATCACCACTCAAAAATCTGTCAATAGAGATTGCTGCCTCGTTTCCATCAGCGACTGCCTCAATAATTGATGCAGGCCCTCTAACAATATCACCACCAGCAAATATACCTGGGACATTAGTCTCTAAGGTTAAGGGGTCCACCTTTAATGTCTTCCAAGGAGTCCACTCCAATTTTTCAAACCCAGAAGGGTTAGGTTCCTGCCCAATTGCTATAATAACTGTATCACCATTAATTGTTATTGGCTTACTTTCTTTTTTAAACTGCGGATTAAATTTTCCATCTTTATCATAAACCGAAATACACTCAATAGTTTCAAGTCCATAAATTTTACCCTCTTTTGCAACAATACTTTTAGGTCCCAATGAATGGTGGATTATCACACCTTCCTCCTCTGCTTCTATGATTTCCCACTCATGAGCAGGCATTCGGTCTTTTGATGTTAAATCCCTTGTCTCAAGGCAGACCATGTGAATCTCTTCAGCACCCAAACGGAGGGCAGTGCGAGCACAATCTATTGCTACATTGCCACCCCCAATGACAATAACTTGCTTACCAAAATTTTTGATATTTCTACTAGATTTAGCGGCTTTTAAAAATGGGATACCGTAGTGTACACCTTTATTTTCTATGCCTTCAATCTTTAACTTCTTCGCATTCTGAGCGCCAATTGCTATGAATATCGCTTTATATCCGTCATTCTTTAAATCTTTTAAGTCCTTATCCTTTCCAAAAGTTACCCCTCCTTTAAATTCAACACCAAAGTCGAGCAATCTTTTTATATCATAAAGTGCAATCTCATTTGGCAAGCGGTATTCTGGAATACAAGAAGTCATCATCCCACCCGGGATAGTAGAAGAGTCTAATACTGTCACTGGATAACCCATTTTTAATAACTTATAAGCACAGGTAAGACCTGATGGACCTGCCCCAATTATAGCAATTTTCTCTTGATGTGTTATCTCTGCCTTCTTAACTGGCTCATCACTATTATTTCTTGCCCAATCAGCTACAAATCTTTTCAGCCGCATTATAGAAACAGGTTCGTCTATATCTTTTCTATTACAATTTTCTTCACATGGATGATGACAGACTCGCCCACATATTGATGGGAATGGAAGAATACCACGGATATACTCAATTGCTTCCTTAAATTTGTTATGTGCAATAAAAGAAGAATATGCCTGCCCAGATAACCCAGCCGGACAAGCATCCTTACATGGCGGAATACCTGTTTTATCAATCTTAAATGCATTAGGAACCGCCTGTGGATAGGGGCGGTAAATTGCATTCCTTTCAGAAAGGAGTTCATCAAATTCATTTGGTAAATAGATTGGACAGACCTTAGCACAGTCACCACAGCCAGTACATTTAGCTTCATCTATATAGCGTGGCTCTTTTTTTACTGTTACAATAAAGTTACCAGCTTCACCAGATAAGCTTTCAATTTCAGCATTAGTAATTATCTTGATGTTTGGGTGACGAGCAACACTTACCAGTTTAGGTGCCAAAATACACATTGAGCAGTCATTTGTAGGAAAAGTTTTATCCAATTGTGCCATCACACCACCAATACTTGGACTCTTCTCCAGTAAATAAACCTTGAACCCCGAATCTGCCAAATCCAAACTTGCCTGAATACCACCAATACCACCACCAACCACAAAGACGGCACCTACCTTAGAGTTTATTGAGTTCTTTGAGTTCATTGAGTTTAGTTTTTATATTTTTTTGCTTTGTTGAATAAATATTTTTGGCACCTTTGATTTTCAACCTCTAACTTGGTTTTAGACAATTTTGACCTTGTCATTCTGAACAAAGTGAAGAATCTCATAAATCGGTGTCAATCAAGGTGTTGCAAGTTTTGTAAAGCGAATTATTCAACAAAGCATATTTTTGTTGACTTTTTTTCATATAATGTATAATATTCTAGATAAGGAGGTGAAAATGATATCATGGAAATATTGAAAATCAATAAGAATGGAATGCTTGTTCTCCCTAAGAGTTTAATTCCTATTTTTAAACCTTCAGATGAAATAGCCTGCTTTGCTAATGGAGATACCCTCATCTTAAAGAAAGTTACTCCCCCATACTTTCAGAAATACCCGAAAGGGTAAAAGAAAAACCCATGCCATTAAGGAAGATAGTTCGTGAAATTCACTCCTACAAACGAAAAATCTAACCAAATAATTTTTTTATTACTTCTTAATTCTTGCATCTTACTTCCTGCCCTTATAAACTCTTTATCTTCTCAAGCAATGCTCTTGTGGAAACCCTATTCATTCTTAAGCCAAGCAGTTTCTCATCAATTCCTAATGATAGACCGAGGAGTTGTGGATAATAAAGTACTGGGAGTTCATATTTTTCACCAAACTTTGACTCAATCTTTCTTTGATTATCGTCATACATCACACTACAGAATGGGCATACCAATACCATTGCATCTGTAGGGGTTTGATTAATCAAACCCCTACAGGCCAACTCTTGCAATTTTGGACGTGCAATTGAGTATGCTAAATCTTCACTAATCGCAAGAATACCAGCACCACAGCACTTCAGCTTTTCACTATAATTGATAGAATTAGCACCAGTTACCCTGATAAGGTCATCCAGTGAATACGGATTCTCGGGGTCTTCAGGATTGTTGTAGATATCAGTAGGTTTTAAATAGTGGCATCCGTAGTGGGATGCAATATTAAGATTTGATAGTTTCTTTTTTACCAGTTTCTTAATTTTATCAATTCCGATATCTTCATATAGAATCCTTGCAAAGTGCTTGACCCTAATATTTCTGCGCATCCGATAATTAATACCCTGCTTCTTTAGTGTTGCGATAATTCTTACCTTCTCGTTAAAGTGTTCAGTTAGATGCTTATTCGCTTCAGTAAGCGAGCTTGTACAAGCGCTACACAATGTGCAGATATCCAGCCCCTTATCTTCGGCAGTTAGCAGATTACAAGCTGCCATTAGAAGAAATGTCTCGTAGTGGACTGATTTTATTGGAAAACCACAACATTCAAAACCATCTAAGTCAACAAGCTCAATACCCAAAATATTAGCAACTGCCCTTGTTGCCATTTCGTAATTTCTGCCTCTACCTAAGACAGTGCAGCCAGAATATAGTGCGTATTTCATATAAGCGAATTACACTAATGATAGCAAATTTAACGAATACTATTCGACTTATTCGCTGTCATTTGTTCAATTTGTTTCCTACGTTTTTTCTTTGTAAAATAATTTTATCAAGTCCGGTCATCTCCACAATTTTTCTTGTAACCCCCTTTGTTTTCTCTATTTTAGGTAGTCCAAGTGCTATCCTCTTATTATTATCGAATTCATCAATCTCATATAATCTGCCGAATTGTTTAATGATATTTATCTGCTGGCTAAATGCCTGATGGATAAGCCCTTCTTTAACCGCAATATTCTTGACAGCATTCATCACCTCAGTAAATTGTACACCCTGTGGGCATCGCTCAGTGCAGGCATAGCAACTGGAACAGAACCAGATAAAATCGTTATTCAATACCCTATCCTTCATCCCTAAAAGGATCATCCGAATAATCTTACGTGGATTATACCTCTCATCAATCTCCCTTATTGGACAGCTGGCAGTACAAATCCCGCATGCAAAACAGAGTTTTATATTTTCACCACCCGTCTCCTGTGCTACTTCGTATTTGAATTTTGGTAAAAGTTCTGATGTATCCATTGTGTAAAAACGAATAACACGAATGATACCGAATTTATCGAATTATCTAAACATAAGGTGCTTTTCAATCTTTTTCAGTAGTGTCTCCGTCTCCACCGGTTTATCAATGTAGTCATCAGCAAGATGGTCAATAGCAATGTCAACTCCATATTCAGGTCTTGAGAACTGCTGTCCTATTGCAGTCAGTATTATGATAGGAATGGGACGAGTCCGATAATTCTCCCTTAATTCATAACAGGTCGTATAACCATCCTTTCCTGGCATAATTACATCAAGTAGGATTAAATCAGGGTTTTCATACCTTGCCTTGGCAATCCCCTCATCTCCATCTTTTGCCGCTATCACCTCATATTGATTAGCAGTTAAGATTTGCCGCGTAGCCTCAACAAAATCGGGGTCATCATCAATTAGTAATATTTTGGGCAGTTTTCTTTTCTCCTTTGGGACTGGTTTTGCGGCAGTTAAAAGGAAATTTACTTTTTCAAGAAGAGCTTGAGGATTACTGGTTTCTCAAGGAAAGCATCCGCTTTATGCTGTATTCCTATATGCTCTGCATAACTACCAGGTTTAGCTCCAATAGCTGTCAAAAGAATAATTGGTATTACAGAATATTTAGGGTCCTCTTTCAATTCAAGGCAAACCGAGTAACCATTTATGTCGGGTAGCATCACATCAAGAATTATTATATCTGGGGCATCAATTTTTGCCTTATTCAACCCTGTCTTTCCATCTTGTGCAATAATAACATCGTAACCCGCCTGCTCAATAATTGTCTTGCTTGCAGCACAAAAATCTGTGTCATCATCAACAAGTAAGATTTTTGTTTTTTTCATTTTCCCCTCCTGTAAGGGTTTGATTAATCAAATCCTTACTTTTTATCGTTTCAAAATTCTCATCTTTGCGGGCGCGAGGTAACCTCACCTTGATTTTTTATGAAACCGCAGATACACACAGATAAACGTAAATAATTAAAATTCATTTAATCTGCGTCTATTAGCGTTCATCCCGCCCCTTTGTGAAGGGGCGGAATTCATCTGCGGTTACACATACCTACATTATCTTCGGTAAATAAACACTAAATCTGCTCCCCTGATTCAACTTACTTTTTATCTCTAATCTTCCATCATGAATGTCCAATATCTTCTTTACAATTGCCAGACCAAGCCCAGAACCTGCTGCTACCCCTTCCCTTTTTATCCGATAAAACTCCTCTCCAATATGAGCAATCTCCTGTTCAGGGATACCGATACCAGTATCACTAACATCAATCACCCAGAAATTACCCTCTTCTCTTGACTCAACAATAACACTGCCGCCTTCACGATTATATTTAATCCCATTACTTATAAGGTTTGTAAAAACTTCTTTAATCATCCCTTTATTACCGTTGACTACAATATTATTGGCTATGGACTTTACCTTAAGACTTATATTCTTTTCCTTAGCAATAGGGTTAACTAAATCAACAACTTCATTAACAACCGAAGAAATAACTAACTCCTTAAATCCTTCTTTCAGTTTTAATTCCTCAACCCTTGAAAGCTTAAGCCATCGCTCAATGAGCGAGAGAAGTTCATTCAAGCGTATCTTCATTCTATTAATAATTTTCGACTGTTCCTCAGAAACTCTACCCGCTACACCACCGGATAGGACTTCCAAATATTGCATCACTGCAACTATTGGCGTCCTCAACTCGTGTGAAACCAGCGAAATAAAATTCTGTCTCATCCTCTCCTTTTCCTCTTTTAATCGCTTGGCTTCAAGTGAACTCCTTCTCTTTTCCAGTGCCCTTCTGATTACAATTCTTAACTCCTCTGGTGTAAAAGGTTTAGGTATATAATCATATGCACCAAGTTTCATTGCCTCAACAGCTGACTCAACAGTTGCATACCCTGTAATAACAATGACAATTGTATCAGGATTAATCTCTTTTATCTTTTTAAGTACATCCATTCCACTAAGCCCTGGCATTTTGAGGTCTAAAATTACAGCATCAAACGACTCTCTCTGTAACAAGGTAATCGCAGTCTCTCCATTCTCAGCTAATTTAACACTGTATTTATGAGATAGCACTTGTTCATAAGAGTCACGGATGACACTCTCATCATCAACAATCAGTATACTTGAGTTCATTTCTTATTGATAGGTAGATTTACAGTAAATGTAGTTCCCTTTCCTAATTCGCTTACAACTTCTATGTTACCATTGTGCCGTTGAACAATCCCATAACTGACAGCTAACCCTAATCCAGTGCCTTTACCAGCTTTTTTAGTTGTAAAAAATGGGTCAAATATTTTACCTATATTCTCTCTTGATATACCACATCCTGTATCAGTAAAGCTAATTTTGACAAACAGGGAATCAGGCGATGTAGTAGTTTTAATAGTTAACTTCCCATTCTCTTTTCCACATGATCCTTCGGACATTGCCTCACCGGCATTTACGAGAATATTTGTAAACACTTGCTGTATTTGGCTTCTATCTATCATAATCATTGGGATAGAAAGATTTAGCTCTTTAAGTATTTGGATATTCATAAACAATGGCTGTTTTCCGACAAGAGATAGAACTTCCTCTATAACACTGTTTATATTTGATAGTTCTAATTTAGGCTCAGTTTGGCGTGCAAAATCCAGCAGTCCTTTCACAATATCTTTACAACGAGTAGCTTCCTTTGCTATTTTCTCTTGAGCTTGCTTTATTATTCTGTCATTGATTAAGTGGATACCAGTAAAAGTGGCAACACAGCCAGTAATTACAACTACTATCAAAAAACTTGTAATCAACTTTACTCTTAAACTAATTTTCATTGATGTAAACTGAATTCTTATCCTAATGCTTCTACTCCGGGCAATTTGATTCCTGAAAGTAATTCAAGTGATGCACCCCCTCCTGTAGATATATGGGTAATTTGGCTACTCATTTCAAATTTATTCACTGCAGCAACTGTATCACCTCCACCTATCACTGTAATACCGCCTCTCTTTGTCACTTCTGCAATCTTTTTTGCTATAGCCTTTGTTCCGTTCTCAAATCTTGTAAACTCAAACACACCCATTGGACCGTTCCAGAACACAGTATTTGCGCTACTTAAAATTTCTGTGTACTGGGTTACAGTATTTGGTCCTATATCAAGCCCTACCCAGCCATCTGGAATCGTCTGTGCAGCTACTACTTTCTTCTCTGCCTCCTTATCAAATTTAGCTGCACATACAACATCTGAAGGTAGTAGCAGTTTATGTTTCCATTTATCAACAATTTCTTTTGCTAAAGTAAGTTTATCCTCCTCTAAAATAGAACTACCTACCCCATAGCCCATGGATTTAAAGAAAGTAAAAGCCATCCCTCCACCTAATAATAGCTTGTCCACAACTGGTAACAGGTTATTTATCACATCTATTTTACCAGAAATTTTTGCACCCCCAAGTAATGCAATAAATGGTTTTCTCGGTGACTTAAGTAGCCCACCAAGATATTTTAATTCCTTTTCCATAAGGAAGCCCGGTACCTTTATATCAAAATAGTGAGTTACCGCTTCAACTGATGCATGTGCTCTATGAGCTGCACCAAATGCATCGTTCACATATACATCACCTAACTTTGCTAATTCTTTTCCATATTTTGAATCGTTTGCCTCTTCCTCTGGATGAAATCTTGTATTTTCAAGTAGCATGACATCGCCATCCTGCATAGTATGTGTAGCTTTTTCATTTTCTTTCCCAATACAACAGGGCATAAATTTAACAGGTTTACCCAAAAGTTTTGAAAGCTGTTCTGCAACTGGCTTAAGAGACATAGATTCAACTCTTTTACCCTTCGGGCGGCCGAGATGCGACATTATTATAAGTTTGCTTCCTTTATTCAGAATATACTGTATCGTAGGAATAACAGCCCTGATGCGGGTATCGTCAGTTATCTCACCTGCCTCAATTGGGACATTAAAATCTACTCTCATCAACACACGCTTACCTTTTAGCTCAATATCCCTTAATGACCTCATAATCCCCTCCTATGTAACTTAACACAAAAAACTTTGTGAGATTGCTTCATCCTGACAAGGTCAGGACTCGCAATGACAAAGAAACTCCTACACAATTTAATACACAAATTTACTTTTAGACTTTTAGACTCTTACCCATATACTTTATAAGGTCTACTACTCTTGCAGCGTAACCGTATTCGTTGTCATACCAAGCTAACACCTTAACAAGGTTGCCGATAACCATAGTCTCAAGTGAATCAAATATTGCAGAATAAGAGTTACCTATGAAATCACAGGATACAAGTGGTGCATCTAAATACTGGATGTATTTTTTCATTACCCCACTTGCTGCCTCTTTAAATACTTTATTCACATCATTTACTGATGTACTTCTCTTAACCCGACAAACAAGGTCAACAAGTGATGCATCAATAGTAGGGACCCTAACTGCTATTCCATCAAGTTTACCCTTAAGTTCTGGTATGACAAGTCCGAGTGCCTTTGCAGCTCCTGTTGTAGTAGGTATCATTGAGACTGCAGCTGCCCTTGCTCGTCTCAAATCCTTATGAGGGGCATCAAGTAGTCTCTGGTCCATAGTGTATGCATGGATTGTAGTCATAAACCCGGACTCAATCCCAAAGCTCTCATTTAACACCTTTGCAATAGGGGCAAGGCAATTTGTAGTGCAGGAGGCATTAGATACTATATGATGCTTACTGGGGTCATAAGTATCCTCATTAACACCCATAACAATAGTGCAGTCTACTTCACCCTTAGCAGGTGCTGTTATTATTACTTTTTTAGCCCCTGCTTTTATATGGCCATAAACTTTATCTTTTGACCTGAAAACACCAGTTGACTCAATAACAATCTCAACTCCCAAATCCTTCCAAGGCAACTCTTCTGGTGTCTTTATAGCAAATACTTTATGCTCTTTTCCGTTGACTACAATTTTATTCCCGACACCTGTTGGGACTGATACTTCAGCATCTAAAATCCCGTAAGTTGAATCGTATTTGAGCAAGTGCGCCAGAGTAGCTGCGTCAGTAATATCGTTAAGCGCAACAATTTCTATATCAGTGTCATCTCCACAGGATCCTTTGGACATAGCTGCTCTATAAACAAGCCTACCAATCCTACCAAACCCATTAATCCCTATTCTCATAATTCACCCCCTTATGACAAAAATCAAATATCATTAATTTACTGAAGTATATTAAGAACTAATTGTAAAGTCAAGGATAAAAAATATTTGAGTTATAAAAATCTTGACAAAATTAGTAGTTAGTGTATTTTTACTATAATATATAATAGGTTTGAAAAATGGCTATATTACTTTTATCAATATTTTTGCCATTTGCACTCGGTATTGTGTGTTTTACTCTCCCTAAGAGGGTAAAATGGGTAGGGTTTTCAGACTTTTGTTTAATTTTAGGTATCATTTTATTATGGAGGGAGGCTCGAACATTTAGCATGACTGAAATCTACAAGCTCCCTTTGACAAGTGGACCAGTAGTTTCGGCATTTATATAATAATAATGATAGGTGCAATTGCAAAGGCTGGTTCTATGCCATTTCATACTTGGATAAGAGATGCAGCATACAAGGCACCACCACCAGTAATGGCACTTTTACCTGCTTCACTTGATAAGTTACTCGGAATATATCTACTTACCAGAATCTATCTTGACTTTTTTAAATTTGTTCCAAATTCAGGTCTTTCTATCTTTTCATTAGCTATTGGCTCTTTATTTGCTATATTTAGTAAGTGGAGGTAATAAGAAAATGAAAAAATGTCCATTTCTTGAAGAAGTGATTGTCAGATATTGTAAAGCTTACCCAATAAAGAAGTTAATTCCTCCAAGCACTTCAGATACAAATAGTATATGTTTGAATAATGGTTATGTTAAATGTTCTAAGTACCGAGATGTTGCTAAAGTAAAATCAAGGGGGTGAGTAAAATGAGTAATGAAGAAAATATAAAAGTAATGAAAGAAACTCCTGGCAAGGAGCGTCTGTGTGTATGGGCGAAGATGGGTGTAATTTCTCATCGGCTTTGCACTCTCAATTACGATTGCAATAAATGTGAATTTAATCAATCTCTTATGGATTCCAGTGGTAAATATGCGGAAGCACCAGAAATGTTTGATATCATTCATCGGTTAAGAAATCTACCAGCAACAGAAAGGAAATGTAGGTATATGTTGATGGGTGAGGTCTCGTATAAACTATGCCCAAATAACTACCTATGTGGCACATGTGAATATGACCAAAGAATGCAAGATGCTATTTATGGGCATCCAGCAGTTTTAGCTCGTAGGGCGAGAGTAGACCAGATAAAAGTGAAAGGCTTCTTAATTTTGCGCTCCCTATATTTTTACAACAAACATACATGGGTTAGAATAATAGATGAAAATACTGTAAGAGTAGGGTTAGATGACTTTGCCCAAAGATTATTAGGAAAGATAGAAGAAATAGACTTTCTTAGTAAGAAAGAATTGCGGCAAGGCGAAATCGGGTGGCAAGTTAGGACCAAAATTGGAGACGCTCAACTACTTTCTCCTATTAATGGAATAGTAAGTAAAATTAACGCTGACCTTTCTAATGTAGAGACACGCCATGGCGTGTCCCTACTAAATACTGACCCTTATGGTAAGGGATGGGTTTTTGAGTTAGAGCCGTTTAATATGGAAGAGGGATTAAAGCAGCTTTTAAAAGGAGACAAAGCTAAAGATTGGCTTGTAGATGAGATAGATAGATTATCACGTAGAATTGAGAGTGATATAGGTGTTACTGTAGCTGATGGTGGAGCTTTAATACATATTATTGATAAAATTGATAATAAGGAGTGGGAAAAATTAGTAAAGGAGTTCTTACAATGATTACATTGCTTACGCTAATCCTTTTGCCCTTTGTTTTAGGTGGAATTATTTTTGTCATCCCTAAAAGGGTGAAAGGAGTGAGGGAAGCTTTAACTATTGCTGTGACACTTACTTGTCTTGTAATTTCCATTTATATCTTCAGATTAGGAGATACTACATTTACTATAAAATGGATTCCAGGATTGGGGATTAAATTTTCATTAAGAGCTTATCATTTTTCATCTTTCATACTTTTGTTCATAAGCTTATTTGGGCTACTCATTTCTATTTTTTCATTTAAATTTATGCAAGATGTAGAAAGGCTATCTGAGTACTATGCATACTTTCTTTTCACTATAGGAGCAAGTTATGGTGCAGTGCTTGCTAATGATTTAGTATTATTCCTGCTATTTTGGGGTATTATTCTTTTGACACTATATGGGCTTTTGTCATTGGGGTCTTACCGTGTAGCTACTAAGGGTTTATTTATTATTGGGTTTTCAGACTTTTGTCTAATTTTAGGTATCATTTTATTATGGAGGGAGGCTCGAACATTTAGCATGACTGAAATCTACAAGCTCCCTTTAACGAGCGGACCAATAGTTTCAGCGTTTGTATTAATGATGATAGGTGCAATTGCAAAGGCTGGTTCTATGCCATTCCATACATGGATACCTGATGCAGCTGAGAGTACTCCTGTTCCAGTTATGGCTTTATTACCTGCGGCATTGGATAAGCTATTAGGCATATATTTGCTGGCACGAATTTGCATGGATTTCTTTAAATTTATTCCCAATTCGGTGCTTTCTATCTTATTAATGTTTATAGGTTCATCTACTATAGTAGCGGCTGTGATGATGGCTTTGGTGCAGCATAATATAATAAAATTACTATCTTATCATGCTGTTTCACAGGTTGGTTATATGGTACTCGGTATTGGGACAGGTATACCAATTGGGATTGCCGGTGGTATATTTCACATGTTAAATCACTCTATATATAAGAGTTGCCTCTTTCTGTGTGGTGGTTCAGTGCAGAGGACGACTGGTACTTCAGAAATAGATAAACTTGGTGGGCTTTCAAAGATACTTCCCATAACATTTATCACCTGTGTCATTGCTGCTCTGTCTATATCCGGTATTCCACCATTTAACGGCTTTTTCTCCAAGTGGATGGTCTATCAAGGAGTAATAGAAGGAGGGATGCAATCAAATGGAGTGCTCTGGATTTTATGGCTTGTAGCAGCTATGTTTGGCAGTGCTTTGACATTAGCGTCATTTATGAAGCTTGTTCACGGTACTTTCTTGGGACAGCCGAGACCATTTAGTACATATCGGCGTGAAACAGCTGATGAAAGAGGCTCTATCTCGATACCAGTAATCGTTTTATCCGGTTTATGTGTCGCATTTGGTGTGTTTGCGTACAGAATCCCTCTGAAATTTTTTATCTATCCTTCTATTAAGACAGTACCATCATTTTTAGGTTTTTGGAGTCCTGCATTAGCTACATTACTTATCATAATTGGTATTATAATTGGTGGAGTTGTTTATTTTGCATCTAAAATTAAGGTGATAAGGGAAGATACGGCTTTTATTGGTGGCGAAGACTTAATGGCAGTCGGTGAGACATTGCCACCGGATGGAGGTGAGCCGATAGCTGAGATGAGGGTATCTGGGATAGATTTTTATGACACCATCCGTAATTATGTGGGTCTAAAAGGTCTTTATGACCGTGCGCTAAAAGGAGTATACGATATTTACAACTGGGGCGTAAAATTCTTCAGAGCAGTAGCTTATTTTGTATGGGTAGCAGGTGACAGGTTAGCGGATTATTTATGGCTCCAGGCTTACAAAACTATAATTAGAGTGGGCAATGTATGTCGTAAAGTACACACAGGTGTTTTAACAACCTATCTACTTTGGATTTTTGTAGGTATAGCAATATTGCTTATAGTGTTATTTTATTAGAAGGGTTACTACATCTCTCCTTAATTACGAGTTTTCTCCCTGTTTGATATAAGATTAAATGAGTGGTATACTTATGGGGAGACCAAAGATGGGACTAACGCCGCAATCTTTGCGAGCTATGAAAAAATAGATACAGGAGGCGAAAAACTCCAATAGAAATACTTGAGGAAACTGGAAGTAGTGTCTCCCCCCAAGTTTCCAATTTACCTACAATTATTTTAGATAATTTTATTGACAATTTTATAGAGGATGGATACCATCTGGGGTCATCAGACGATAAAATTTATTTTTTACTTGACAAATTCAATAAATGGTTTTACTTATTTAAAGTAAGGGGGTGATGCCTATGATTGTATAGTTATAGTAAATCCAAAAATCAAAAATAGCATACAGACCTGTCTTGCCGTCAGGCAGATATACACAGATTCAATGTGTGATTATTTTTGGTTTTGGGATTTTTGAGTTGTTTTTTTTCTTCCCGATAGCATTGGGAAAAGGAGGCGCAATATGTTTGGGATAGTTGTCTTGTTAGCGGCTTCAATTTTATTGGAGCCCGCATCGCTGAGCCTATCTCGCCAAGTAAAGGCGGGTCAAGGTGGGCATAAGTTAGTGACTGGTAGTGTCTCACTTTCTCCTATAGATATGCATGCACGCACTAAGTTATCAGTAAAGCCTGAGACTCTCATAGGACCGCCACCAGCACCAGGTGATACTTTCATAGACTCAATCTATGTTGAGGGTGCCGATTACCTTTGGGGGTGGCAGCTTTACTGGACTTTTAACCCTATTGTATTAAACGCGATTGAGG